>NZ_JAVDPZ010000005.1:35000-192579 GCF_031453995.1 Nitrobacter vulgaris
CTTGATGCCGCATCCATCCTTGCGATTCATAAAACGCTTATAGCGTTTTGGAACGAAGTGAAATCCAGTTCGCGTGAAGAAAACACGCCAAATCAAAAACATAAGTCTTTCACCGTTTCCGGTGAAACGGTGAAAGACTTTAGCCGAGGAGAATCTCATGCGTGGCGTTGTTCGCTCCACCGTTTTTGCGGTCGCTGTTGCCGGTCTCACGCTGCCCGTCGCTGCTCTTTCGAGCGGTAACGTTTTCGCACAGGCCAAACGGGCACCTGCAGCGGCCGAGGCAGCGCCGCCCGCCGATGCGCCGATGAAGCAGATCGCGCTCACTGAGAAGCAGATCGAAGGTGTACTGGCGGCGCAGAAGGACATGGACGCGCTAGAGGACAAGCTGCCGGACAATCCGAATGCGAAACCGGATTCGAAGGCGGCGGCCGAGCTTGAGACGATTTCGAAGAAATCAGGCTTTGCCAGCTACGCCGAGTACAACAATGTGATGGATAATATTAGCCTCGTGCTCGCCGGCTTCGATCCGGCCACGAAGAAATACATTGGTGCCGAGGCGGTGCTGAAACAGCAGATTGCCACAGTGCAGGCCAACACCAAGATGCCGGCCAAGGAGAAGAAGCAGACGCTTGCTGACATGAATGCGGCGTTGAAGGCACCGGCGCCGGTGATCGAGAACAAGGGGAACATCGATCTCGTTGGCAAGTACTATGACAAGCTCATCGGGGCATTGTCCGAGGATGAGGACGATTGAGTCCGGACGGCCTGAGTTCGCTGCAAAGTGTGACGCACATTCGTATGGCGTCGGCGGATAAAGTCCACAACGATTCTGGAGTATGATCCAGATCCGCGGAGCGGCTCCCAATGAGACAAGCCCGGTTTGATCCGGCTTGATCAAACCGTTAACCTGAAATTTGGGTAATGCTGCGGAATCCGGCTCCGCTGAGCTGGGTGCGGTGGTCGACCGACGCGTTGTGTACGAGCATTCCGGCGTGGAACCTTTCCCTTTTCATTCCCTCTAAAAGAGGGTGAACTTGCCGGACTACCGCCGGTGTGAAACCGTGCGGCGGGAGAACGCGATTGTGTCTCGCGCATCCGGCGCCGCGCAACCATGGAGGGGCAGTCGATGGCCGAGGAGCAGGCTCAACCGAGTGGACCAGACCTGACGCAGGGCGTCGATCCCGGCGATTTCAGGGATGGAAAGCTGGTCGGCCATGTCGGTGACCAGGAGATTCTGTTGGTCCGCGAAGGTGCCGAGATTTTCGCGATCGATGCCCACTGCAGCCATTACCACGGACCGCTCGCTGAAGGACTCGTTGTCGACGGCACTGTCCGGTGTCCATGGCATCATGCCTGCTTCGACCTGCGCACTGGCGAGGCGACCTGTGCTCCCGCCTTCAACGCGCTCGACGTCTGGGAGGTCGAGCAGCGCGACGGCCGGGTTTTTGTTGGCAAGAAACGCGAGCGGCCGGCAGTCAAGGTCGCGAAGCCCGATCACCCAAAGAAAATCGTGATCATCGGTGGTGGCGCGGCGGGTTTTGCCGCCGCCGAGATGCTTCGCCGGCAAGACTACAAAGGCAGCATCGTGATGCTGAGCAGCGACGACGCGGCGCCGGTCGACCGGCCGAACCTGTCGAAAGATTATCTAGCCGGTTCAGCGCCCGAGGATTGGCTGCCGCTGCGCCCCGACGATTTCTACCAGCAGGCGGGCATCGATCTGCGACTGCGTACGACGGTTACCGCTATCGATCCGTCAGCGCGCCAGCTTTCGATCGATGGCGATGTCATCGGCTACGATCGGCTGTTGCTGGCGACCGGCGCCGAGCCGGTCAGGCTACCGATTGCGGGGGCAAACCTGCCGCACGTCCACACGTTGCGGTCGCTCAAAGATTGCCGTGCCATCATCGATGCGGCGAAATCGGCGAGCCGGGTCGTTGTCATTGGGGCGAGTTTCATCGGTCTTGAAGTCGCGGCCTCGTTGCGTGCCCGCGGAATCGAGGTTCATGTCGTTGCGCCTGAATCGCGTCCGATGGAGCGCATTCTCGGTGCGGAGATGGGCGATTTCGTCCGTTCGCTGCATGAAGAACACGGCGTCATCTTCCATCTGGAGGATACGGTCACGGCGATCGGCGAAAAGAAAGCCACGCTCAGGAGTGGTGACGTGCTGGAGGCCGATTTCGTTGTCTTTGGCGTCGGTGTGAAGCCGCGCCTGGAGCTTGCGGAGAAGGCGGGACTGAAGATCGACCGCGGCGTACTCGTCAACGAGTTCCTGGAAACAAGCGCTCCCGGCATCTATGCGGCCGGCGACATCGCGCGCTGGCCCGATTCGCGTTTCGGGGAGAACATCCGCGTCGAGCACTGGGTGGTAGCTCAGCGTCAGGGCCAGGTTGCCGCGCGCAACATGCTGGGACACAACGAAAAGTATGACGCTGTGCCGTTTTTCTGGAGCCAGCATTATGATGTGCCAATCAATTATCTCGGACATGCGTTAAAGTGGGATCAGATCGAGGTCGACGGAAACGTCGCTGATCGGGATTGCCTGCTGCGCTACAAACATCAGGGGCGCGTGCTGGCGGTATCCTCGATCTATCGGGACATTGAGCACCTCAAGGAGGAAGTGGCGATGGAGCGCGCCGTGGTCTCCTGAAGTTCGGCTGCGCGGTATAGGAGATGATCACCATTCCATTGCGCTGGCCGAAGTCGGCGTGATCGTGAGTTCTTGTGAGACGTAATCCCTTTGCTCATGAATACGCCAGTCTGCGACGGAGCGATCCGTGAGTGAACAGCTAGCTGATCGTAAATTCGCGCTGTTCGATTCCGCGATTGGAATTTGCGGTATCGTTTGGACGATGCGTGGCGTCGAAGCTGTGCAACTGCCGCTGCCGGATAAGGACAAAACCCGGATGCGCATTCTCCAGCGTTTCGGGAGCGTTGCAGAGGCAGTTCCGCCGGACGCTGTACAGGCTGCGATTGACGGCATGTATGCGTTGCTTGAAGGTAAGCCGGCCGATTTATCCAATGTGGTGCTCAATCTCGACGGCGTAGGCGAATTTGATCGCCGCGTTTATGACATCGCACGCACCATTCCTCCGGGCAGGACGATGACCTATGGCGATATCGCCAAACGTCTCGGCGGCGTTGAACTGTCGCGCGATGTCGGTCAGGCGCTCGGCCGTAATCCGTGTCCGATCGTGGTGCCGTGCCATCGCGTGCTTGCAGCCGGCGACAAACCGGGAGGCTTCTCGGCGAACGGCGGCGTTGCGACCAAGCTGAAAATGCTTACCATCGAGGGCGCGATCATCAATCACACGCCAGGCTTGTTCGATTGACCTGTTTCCCGCAATTGCCGCTCTGAGCGTTCTTGTTGCGGAAGACCTGGACCGGTTTGGCCTGACTGGACCGACCGGCGCATCACGCCGTCAGGCTGAGCCCGAGCGGTTCAGTCGTTTCCGATGCCTCATTGCCGCCGCCGTGGTAAGGTGCTGTTTATCTCGTTTCGAGTGGCGATGCGCGGGTTTGACCCGGATCAGGCGCCGCGTCTGAAGAAACACAGATCAAAATCATCACGCTTCTCATTCTGTCAGAAGCGGAAAGACTCCAAGGCCGGAATGGCTCCAGTAGCCCGGAGACACAGTTGAGCGGTGTTCCCTTCGATCCATCCAGTCAGGACGGCGACCAGCGTGAGTTGGCGGGACTTGAACTGACGCGAGCTCTGCAGCGCGCAAGGTGGGTGATCGCATGGGAAAGGGCATGGCCGCATGTTGCGCGGCTGCTTTGCGTCGGCGGGCTTTTTCTGGCGGTTTCCTGGGCTGGCGTTTGGCTTGTTCTACCAGTGATGGGACGCGCCGTTGCCCTTGCTGCATTTGTTCTGCTCGCCATTGCGGCGATGGCGCCTGCCATCAGGTTCCGCTGGCCCAGCCGCGAGGAAGGATTGGGCCGGCTCGACCGCAGTGCTGGCCTTCGCCATCGTCCCGTCACCGCGCTCGCCGACACGCTGACGACCCGGGATCCGGTCGCGCATGCTTTGTGGCAGGCACAGCGCGCGCGCACGTTGACGGCGATCAAGCGTCTTCGCGCCGGGTTGCCGTCGCCGAGGCTACCGCTGCACGACCGCTGGGCGCTGCGATCGCTGGTGATGGTGCTGATGGTCGCCACCTATATCGCGGCGGACGGCGAACGGACCGAGCGCGTGGCTGCTGCGTTCGACTGGAATGGAATGCTGACATCGACCAATGTCAGGGTCGATGCGTGGGTGGCTCCGCCGCCTTATACCGGCAAGCCCCCGATCATCCTGTCCAAGACCAACGCGGATGCAGCGTCCTTCGATGGCGGGCCGCTTCCGGTGCCTGCGGGCAGCACGCTGACCGTGCGTTCGAGCGGAGGCAACTTCGACGTCGCGCTCGGTGGCGGCGTGACTGAAAAGGCTAATGCCGACAAGCCCCCGGAAGGTACGAACGAGCGGCATTTCATCATTGCCGCGGATGGTACGGCTCGTGTGCGCGCCCCCGCGGGGCTACCGCAATGGACATTTAGCGCAATTGCCGATCGTGTCCCGGCCATATCGCTGGCCAAGCGGCCGGAGCGCCAGGCGCGCGGATCGTTGCTGATGTCCTATCGCCTGGAGGACGATTACGGCGTGACCGAAGCGCATGCGGAATTTTCGACCCGGCCCGGACCCGCTGCAAAGGACGGGGCGGTTGCGCGCCCATTGTTCGATCCGCCGCAATTCGCGCTGGTGTTGCCAAATGCCAGACCCCGCAGCGGAATCGGGCAGACGGTCAAGGATCTGAGCGAAAGTCCCTACGCCGGCGCCGAAGTGACCTTGACGCTGACCGCGCGCGACGATGCCGGAAACGAGGGGCGCAGCGAACCGCTCGACCTGCGCCTGCCGGAACGCGTGTTCACTAAACCGCTTGCGCGCGCGCTGATCGAGCAGCGCCGCATCCTGGCGCTGGACGCTAATCAGAATAAGCAGGTCCATACGGCACTCGATGCTCTCCTGATCGCCCCCGAGGTATTCACTCCCAAGGTGGGGGAGTATCTCGGTCTTTACAGCGTAACGAAGCAGCTCGAGGAAGCGCGCATCGATGCCCAGTTGCGTGAGGTCGTCGCCAGCCTCTGGGGGCTCGCCGTAAGCATCGAGGACGGCAATATCACCGACGTCGAGAAAGCGCTGCGTGCCGCGCAGGATGCACTGAAGGAAGCATTGGAGCGCGGCGCGAGCGATGAGGAGATCAAGAAGCTCACCGAGAATCTGCGCGCGGCGCTGGATAATTACCTGCGCCAGTTGGCCGAACAGATGCGCGACAATCCGGAGCAACTGGCGCGTCCGCTCGATCCCAACAGCAGGGTCATGCGCCCGCAGGACCTCGACAACATGATCGAGCGCATGGAGCGTCTGTCCCGCTCGGGCGACAAGGACGCCGCCAGGCAATTGCTCGATCAGTTGCAGCAGATGCTCGAGAATCTGCAAATGGCGCAGCCGGGCCAGGGTGAGGGAGGAGATCTGCAACAGTCGCTGAATGAACTCGGTGACATGATCCGAAAGCAGCAGCAGTTGCGCGACAAGACCTACAGGCAGGGTTTGGATTCGCGTCGCGATCACAGCCAAGAGCGCCACGACCAGAATGCCATGAGTGGCCTGCAGCGGGATCAGCAGGCCCTGCGTGACAGGCTTCAGACATTGCAGCAGGAACTTGCCAAACGCGGAATGGGGCCGAGCCAGCACGGCATGCAAGGGCAGTCGGCCGGGCCGGGTGACGATCTCGGTCAGGCCGATTCCGCAATGGGCCAGGCCGACGGCCGGCTTGGCGAAGGTCATGCCGATGGCGCCGTCGACGCGCAAGGCCGGGCCCTCGATGCGCTGCGCAAGGGCGCTCGAAGCCTTGCCGAAGCTTTGCAGCAGGGTGAAGACGGGCCGGATAGTCGAGCGGGCCGGCAGAACGGCGGTCAGACTGACCCGTTGGGGCGCCCGCTGCATGGCCGCGAGTTTGGCAACGATACGACAGTCAAAATTCCTGGCGAAATCGACGTGCAGCGAGTGCGCCGCATTCTTGAAGAGTTGCGCCGCCGCATCGCCGATCCGTCACGGCCGAAAATCGAACTCGATTACATCGAACGGTTGCTTAAGGATTACTGATCGTTCCGTCAGTCAGCGTGCTTAATGCCCCGGCGACGGCAGAGCGGATATCGGCCACCGAGAACGGCTTCGTAACGACGTCGTGCACAATAGCGTTGAGACCCGAGGCGCGCTCGCGCTGATCGGCGAAACCTGTCATCAGCAGGATGACCAGGTCAGGGAAATCGCGTGCGACGGCAAGAGCCAGCGCGATGCCGTCCATGATCGGCATCTTGATGTCAGTGAGCAGAAGGTCGAAAGCGCGCGCGTCACCGGTCAGAATATCCAGCGCTTCGGCGCCATCGGCCGCCGTCACTGTCTCGTGGCCGTCCATGGCGATGGCGCGGGCGACAAGCGAACGCATCGAGTCCTCGTCGTCAGCGATCAGAACCCGCGCCATGACTCAGGCTCCGTTCCCGGCCGCAAGGTCCTGCCGGTTAAAGAAGCGAACACCGATCCTGCGGCCTTCAGATGGCGGGGCCGCCAGCCGTGTCCGGAACCAGACGTTTTCGCCGGGCTTGAGCGCTGCCTGCTCGAGCACTGCGTTCCACGCGTAGATTTCGGTTTCATGCGCGTCACGGACACTGAAGCGCAGGCGCGGCAATTCGACCGGCTTGCGGCTTTGCGCGACGATCATGCCTTCGATCACCAGCACCGGCTTGCCGTCGACGATTTCGGTGGACGTCTTGACGTCCTTGAAGGCCAACCCGCGCAGGTTCACCTCCAGTCCGACCAGCCGATAGAACGTTGCGGTTTGCGGCAGCAGGCGCACGATCTCGACGCGCCAGATGACAAGAGCCAGCACCATCGCGGCCATCGCAACGCAGAAGGTGTTCAGAGTTATCACTGGCGGGCGAAGCGCGAATAAGGGCTTGAGCCGGTCGCGGAACCGCGAAGCAATGGAGAGCGGACGCTTGTCATCGCGCGCCGCATTGTCGTGGGGCGTATTGTCTTGTCGGGCCGCCGAAGTCCAGACACCGGCGAGATCCTGTGGCGGCCCCCCGACTTCGGGGGATTTCGGCAAATCGCTGGCGATCGACGGACTGTCGACGGATGGCATGTCGCCGGTCTTCGGAGGATCGGTCCATCCCGCCATCTCGTCCGCTCCCGCCATCGTGGGGATGCGAACGTTGGCGATATTGTCAGGCGCCGCCCGCCATGTTTTCTTGCAGCGCGAACAGCGGACGGTGCGGCCCGTTCCGCCGAAACTTGCGAGATCGACCGCATAGGATGTCGTGCAGTGTGGGCATACAATGTGCATGGACGAATCGCCAGAAGTGACTGCCGGAAGTCTACGCGCTGACCGTTAACGAATCGGAAACCATAACCGACGCACAAGGGGACGAGGGTGAGCTTTGTTCCAGAGGCCACAGATGTGGTTGGGGCCGCGCCGGCGTCAGCCTCCCTCGACCGAACGTTCGTGTGGTGATGATCCATTTTCTTCATTCAGCAAGGTGATCAAGGGACCTTTCGGTCCAACCACACCAGGATCATTGAGTTGTTGCATGGAGGGCGAACTTCGGAAACCGGCACATTAGTGCCCTTTCGAGTTCCAGGTTCGCGAAAGGAAACGCTGGAATATTGCGAACTTGGAAATCGGGACACAAGGCTTGATCCGGTTCGAAAATGTCGGCTTGCGTTACGGGCTCGGCCCGGAGATTTTGCGCGACCTCAGCTTTAATCTTCCCGCCCGTTCCTTTCAGTTCCTCACCGGCCCGTCGGGTGCCGGTAAATCCTCCCTGCTGCGGCTGCTTTTTCTGTCGCTGCGGCCGACGAGGGGTCTTGTCAACCTGTTCGGTCAGGACGTCTCGCTGCTGAGCAAGGATGCGATCGCCGACTTGCGCAAGCGTATCGGGATCGTGTGGCAGGACTTTCGCCTGCTCGACCACATGACAACTTACGAAAACGTCGCATTGCCATTCCGGGTTATGGGCCGCGATGAGTCGACCTACCGCCGCGAAGTCATCGATCTTCTGAAGTGGGTGGGTCTTGGCGAGCGCATGGATGCGCTGCCGCCGGTCCTGTCCGGAGGGGAGAAGCAGCGCGCGGCGATCGCTCGCGCGGTGATAGCGCGACCGCAGCTTCTGCTGGCAGACGAGCCGACCGGCAACGTCGATCCGACACTTGGGCAACGTTTGCTGCGGCTGTTCATCGAGTTGAACAAGTCCGGCACGGCGGTCATCATTGCCACCCACGATATCGCTCTGATGGATCAGTACGACGCGCGGCGGCTGGTGCTGCATAAGGGACGGCTGCACATCTATGAGTAAGGGAGGGGACGGACACGATGTGCTGATGGATCTCGGGCGCGAACGCCCGCAGGTGCCGGTCCGCGCACGCAATATGTCGCCGATCGTGCCGCGTGCATCGATCGCGGGCCGCGCCCTGGTGGCCGTGGTCGCCATCATGACGTTTCTGGCGTCGATCACGACCGGGGCGGTACTTCTAATCAACGCTTCGGCTGCGGAATGGCAGTCGGAGGTCGCGAGCGAAATCACCATCCAGGTGCGTCCCGTCGCCGGTCGCGACCTCGAGCGCGATGTAACCGCGGTCGCCGCCGCGGCTCGGGAGCATCCGGGAATCCTCGATGTCCGGCCGTACACCAAGGAGGAGTCGGGCAAGCTGCTGGAGCCTTGGCTCGGCAGCGGTCTGTCGCTCGACGATCTGCCGATACCGCGCATGATTGTGGCGCGCGCCGCGCCGGGGACCAGGCTCGATCTGGAAGGGCTTCGTAGCCGCGTGACGCAACTGGCGCCCTCGACCAGCGTGGACGACCATCGCGCCTGGATCGACCGGATGCGATCGATGACCAACGCGACCGTGTTCGCCGGAATCGGGGTTCTCGCGCTGGTCATTATTGCGACCATTATCTCGGTATCGTTCGCGACCCGGGGGGCCATGGCGGCCAATCGTCCGATCGTCGAGGTGCTGCATTTCGTCGGGGCCAGCGACCGCTACATCGCCAATCACTTTCTGCGTCATTTCCTGCGGCTCGGGCTGAGGGGCGGCGTGATCGGTTGCGTCGCCGCGATGCTGATGTTCGGGTTCTCCGAATCGATCGCCAATTGGTTTTCCGGAACGCCGGTGGGAGATCAGTTTGCGGCGCTTCTGGGCACGTTCTCGCTGCGCCCGTCCGGCTATCTCGTGCTGGCTGGCCAGACGGTCCTGATTGCGGCGGTCACCGCCTGGGCTTCCCGCCGCACATTGTTCGCGACGCTTGATGAGATCGATTGAGCAGTCGCTCAGGGCCAGCGCGACATTCCGGCGCGGTCGAATTCCACTTCGCCCCAAAACGCACTAAAGTCGAGGGGACCAGGACATCGAACGGATGAGTGAACAAACCCGCCATGACAAACCGGAAGCCTCGGGTCGGGTGCCGGCGCGGCGGCGCCGCACGTTGCTCGCGGCCGCGGTTGCCGCCGTTGGGATTGCCTTTGTCGGGGCAGGGGTGGGCTTCGTCGGATTTCTGTCGCAACTGCGAGGGGTGGAGACAAAGCCTGCCGGTAACGCGGACGGCATTGTCGTGCTCACCGGCGGCTCGTCGCGGATTTCCGATGCCGTCGAGTTGCTGGCCGGCGGCTACGGCAAGCGGCTGCTGATTTCGGGTGTTCATCCGACCAACGGGGTCAGCGATATTTCACGCTCGTTGCCGGACAACCAGCGACTGCTGACATGCTGCGTCGATCTCGATCGCTCCGCGGTTAACACCCGGAGCAACGCAAGCGAGACGCGGCGCTGGGTGGACGAGCAGGGATTCCGTTCGCTAATTGTGGTGACGTCGAATTATCATATGCCTCGCGCCATCGTCGAACTGTCGCACGCGATGCCGAACGTCACCTTGATTCCGTTCGCGGTCATCGGCGACAAGTGGCGCGAAGAGCCATGGTGGACCAGCGCCGCTACCCTGCGGCTCTTGTTATCGGAATATGTCAAATACATCGCTGCGGAGGCGCGGGTTCGTCTGGCCCATCTTGGCCTCGAACTTCCCCCCGAAAACGGCGATTAGCCGACCGGGGCGTTCGACCACGCCGTCCGGCTTCGGGCTTTTGCAATTAGACTACGCGCCAATTAACACCACGGAATTGGATGCTTGATGATTTCGATCTTTGTGCGCTCGCTGGTCTTCAACGTTTTGTTCTATTTGACGATGGCAGTCTGGATCGTTGTCGCGCTGCCGACATTCGTGATGCCGCGCGCGGTGTTGGTCAGGATGGCGAAGGCTTGGGGACGCTGGAATATCTGGCTGATGCGCGTCATCTGCGGCACGCGCGTCAAAATCCTCGGTACCGGGAGGATTCCAAAGGGCCCCCTGATCTTCGCCTCGAAACATCAGTCGATGTGGGAGACCTTTGCCCTCTTTAGTCTCATTGATCAGCCGGTCGTCATCCTCAAGCGCGAGCTGACATGGATTCCGTTCTTTGGCTGGTATCTGATGAAGACGGGCATGATCGGCATCGACCGCAAAGCCGGCATACGCTCGCTTAAGATGCTGATCCGGATGACGCGGGAGGAGATGCGTCTCGGGCGCCAGCTCGTCATCTTCCCGGAAGGCACGCGACGTCCGATCGGAGCCCCGCCAGCCTACAAGAGCGGCGTCGCCATGATCTATGCCGAAGGCGATGTGCCGTGTGTTCCGGTGGCCCTCAACTCCGGTCTGTGCTGGCCCCGCCGGACGTTCCTGCGTTATCCGGGAACGATTACGGTTGAATTCCTCGAACCGCTGCCACCAGGACTGCGGCGCGATGAATTCATGTCGCGGTTGATGGCGTCGATCGAAGGGTCGACCGCTTCTCTGGTCGAGATGGGACTGCGTGAGCAGGGGCGGTTGTTGGGTCGGGCGGCGGAGGATTAGAGCATGATCTCGAAACGCCAAGAGTCCTATTCAAAACTGCTTGCATCGCCCCTACCTGGGCAACCGCGCATCATTGTGCAGCAGTTCTGCCAGCTGATGAAGTTTAGGGTCGCGAAAGCCCTGTGACTCGATCGACTTCACGGTCGACAAGACATAGTCCCGATTGTGTCCGGATCGGCCGTGCCCCTGGCGGACATAATGGACCTGTTCCGCCAGCGTCAGCCGTCCGGCATACTGGACATGTCCGCGATCGACCACGTAAGCGAGCGCGCTGACCCGCCGGCGCGCGTCGTCCTCGAGCCAGACGGAGCGCGTCACCTCCCGATAGACGTGGGTGGTCTGCTCGCGGTCCCGCAAATACGCAATTGTGGTCTCGCGCCGGTTGGCTGCAACGCGGAATGCAATGCCCCGGCAAGCTCCCCCCCGGTCGAGCCCGAGAACCAGCCCCGGTCTCTCCGGCGTCCCGCGATGGTCGAACGAATAGACGCAGAGCGCCCGGTGCTCGCCGATCAGCCGCGCTGGAATCTGCTCGGCAAAATCGAATCCCGGTCGCCACATCAGCGAACCATAGGCAAATACCCAGAGATCGCTGTCGGACCTACCAATAGCCGGGTCAACTCGTTCCTGCACACTCATCCACGCTCCAACCAGAGCGTATCCCGCAAATTGGATACCGAATACGCACAAGCTATTATAATTGAGAGCATTTTCTTAGGGCTAGCCGGGATTTACCCGGCCAACAGATGCTTTAACAGAGCCGCACCGCCAGGCGAAGCGGAACGAAAGGGGCTGGTTTTGCCGAGGTTGCGCGACTATGGTCGGAGACCCCCGCCACCTGACAAATTCACGAGCCAGCCTCCCGCATGAACGCTGCCAACGCCTCTCGCAAGCACCGTCTTTGGCCCGTCTTCGTCATGCCCGTGCTGGTGGTCATCGCCGCCGCGGCTTGGAGTGGGTTCTGGTTTTATGCCGCCTCCCAGGTCGATCAGACGGTCGATGCCTGGCGTGCGCGCGAGGCCGCGTCCGGGCGCAGCTATGATTGCGCCAAGCGGACTGTCGCCGGATTCCCCTTCCGTCTTGAGGTTCACTGCAAGGACGCGACCGTCGAGCTAAAGTCGCAAACGGCCGATCAGGCGGCGATAGCGCCACTGACTGCGCGCCTCGGGGATATCCTGGTGGTCGCGCAGATCTATACTCCGAAACTGCTGATCGCAGAGTTCAAAGCCCCGGCAACGCTATCCCAACATGGACAGCCGGTGATGGTCGTCAACTGGAGCATCGCGCGCAGCAGCATTGTCGGATTGCCAGGTACTCCGCAGAGCGCGGATATCGTTTTCCAAGATCCAGTGATCGACCGTGTCGCAGCCTCGGTACAGACCCCGCTTGTGCGCGCCAAGCAAGTCGAGCTTCACGGCCGCATCGCGGAGAACTCCAGACCAGATCATCCGGCGATCGAGACCGTCCTTGAATTGACCGGGGCGACCATTCAGGACGTTCATCCGGTGCTGACTGCGCCATTCGATGCTGATATCCGTGCGATCGTACACGGGCTGAAGGATTTAACGCCGAAACCCTGGCCGGTGCGGTTTCGCGAATTGCAGGCGGCGGACGGCCGCATCGAGATCAAGCAGTCGCGTATCCAGCAAGGCGATCTGATCGCGATAGCCGCAGGCTCGCTAGGGCTTACCGCCGATGGGCACCTCGACGGCGAGTTACACATGACAGCAACCGGTTTCGAGAAGGTGATTCCGGCGCTCGGAATCGAGAAAATGCTGGAGCAGGGCGTGCCGCAGGATACTCTCGATAAGGTCGCGCCTGGCGTGAAGACAAAGGATATCGACAATCTGTTCGGTGCGCTGGACCGGGCGATTCCGGGGTTGGGCAAGGCCGTGCGCGAGAACGCCAATGTCGGTGTCGTGGCGGGCCTCGCTACGATCGGTCAGGAGGCAACGCTGGAAGGCAAAAAGGCGCGCTCTTTCCCGTTGCGGTTCGTTAACGGCGCAGTCTTCATCGGGCCGCTGAAGGTCGCTCAGACGCCGCCGCTGTTCTGATCCAGTGCTGATATCTGCTTCGGCGGTCATGCGCGTGCTTGACCCGCGCACCCATCATTTCTCGTAAAAGGATGGATTGCCGGATCGAGTCCGGCAATGCCCCTATGGCTTCTTTGCACCCGTCTGCAGCCGCCCGAAATCGGGAGCCGCGGAATCCTGGCCGATCTCGACGATGCCGCGGCGGATCGCGCGGGTGCGGGTGAAGTGCTCAAAAAGCGCTTCGCCATCGCCACGGCGCATGGCGCGCGTCAGCTTGGAGAGATCTTCGTTGAAGGTGCCGAGCATTTCCAGCACCGCATCCTTGTTGGCCAGAAATACGTCGCGCCACATGGTGGGGTCGGAGGCGGCGATGCGCGTGAAGTCGCGAAAGCCGCCGGCGGAAAATTTCATCACTTCGGAGGATGTGACCTCGCCGAGTTCGTCCGCGGTGCCAACAATGGTGTAAGCGATCAGGTGCGGCAGATGGCTGGTGATCGCCAGCACCAAATCATGATGCTGAGGGGTCATGATCTCGACCCTGGCGCCGATCGCGGTCCAGAACGCGCGCAACTTGTCGACGGCGGCGATATCCGTTTTGTCCGGCGGCGTCAGTATGCACCAGCGATTGATAAACAGTTCGGCGAAGCCGGAATCCGGACCCGAGTGCTCAGTGCCGGCCACCGGATGTGCTGGCACGAAATGCACGCTGGTGGGCAGATATGGGGTCATCTCGCGGACGACGGCGCCTTTCACCGATCCCACGTCGGAGACAATGGCGTCCGGCCGGAGGTGAGATGCGATCTCTTGCGCCACCGCGCCGCACGCCCCGACCGGAATACAGAGGATCACGAGGTCGGCGTCGCTTGCGGCTTCGGCGTTGGTGTCCACCACGCGATCGACAATGCCGAGCTCCGTCACCCGCGCACGCGTCTTCGCGGAGCGTGCGGTGACGACGATTTCGCCGGCGAGGCCTTGCGCGCGCGCGGCGCGCGCGATCGAGCCGCCAATCAGGCCGAATCCGATCAGCGCGATCCGCCGGAATAAGGGTGGTGCGGTCATGCCTGCGCCATGAAGTCGCGCAAGCCGTCCGCCACCAGCCGGTTGGCTTCCTCGGTGCCGATGGTCATGCGCAAGGCATTCGGCAGGCCGTAATTGTCGAGCGCACGAAGCACGAGGCCGCGTTTGGTCAGAAACACGTCGGCCTCAGACGCCGTCTTGCCCTTGGTGTCCGGGAAGTGGATCAGGATGAAGTTCGTCACGCTGGGCGTGACCTTGAGGCCGAGCTTTGTCACTTCGTCCGTTAGCCAGTTGCGCCACTCTTCCGTGTGAACCTTCGACATCTGAACGTGCGCGGTGTCCTCGATCGCGGCCACGGCCGCAAGCATTGCCGGCGTCGAGACATTGAAGGGGCCGCGGATCCGGTTCACGGCATCGACGATATGCGCCGGGCCGAACATCCAGCCGATCCGCAGCGAGGCCAAGCCGTGGATCTTGGAGAAGGTGTGGGTCAGCACGGTATTTTCCGTCGTCGCCACCAGCTCGATGCCGAATTCGTAGTCGTTGCGCGACACATAATCCGAATAGGCACCGTCGAGCACCAGTAGCACGTGCGATGGCAGGCCCGCGCGCAACCGCCTGATCTCGTCGAACGGCAGGTAGGTGCCGGTCGGATTGTTTGGATTAGCGAGCCAGACCATCTTGGTCTTCGGCGTGACCCGCTTGAGGATCGCGTCGATGTCTGCGGTGTACTCGGTCTCGGGTGCGACGACGTTTGTCGCGCCGTTTGCCAAGGTCGCAATCGGGTACACCAGAAAGCCGTGCGTGGTCGAAATCGCTTCGTCGCCGTGGCCGAGAAAGGTATGCGCCAGCAGGTTGAGAATCTCGTCCGATCCCGCGCCACAGATAATGCGGTCCGGGTCCAGCCCGTAGGCGCGCCCGATGGCTGCGCGCAACACGCGCGAGGTGCCTTCCGGATAGCCTTCGAGGTGAGCCACGGCATCGCGATAAGCGTCCATCGCCTTTGGCGAAGGGCCGAACGGCGTTTCATTGGCCGACAGCTTGAACACTTTGCGGCCCGCCTCCGGTACCGGACTCTTGCCGGGCGTGTAGGGCGCAATATCGAGAATGCCGGGGTTAGGCACCGGTCGGGACATCATTTGCTCCGGACTAGAGCCTTTCGCTTCTGATGGAATCAGAAGCGGGCTCTAAGATTTTGATTTGACGCGTTTTCTTCACGCGAACTGGTATCCGCTTCGCTGGAAAACGCTGTAGCGGGACGTTACGGACGAGCCGCCCTGCTGGAAGGCATCGTATAGCGCGTTGCGTGACTGCCGACGAGGGCCATTGAACGGACCGACGCGCCGGCTTCGATCAGCGCCAATTTGATGGTGTCGAGGCTGGTGCCGCCCGTGATGGACACCAGCAGCGCGGCGCCGTCGAAGGCGCCATCGGGCACTGCAACGATCTCGGCGAGCGGCGACAGTGTGCGGGCGGTATTGGCATTCCAGCCGGAGACGCGCACGCTCCAGGTCTCCACCTCCGTGACCCGCGCATCGTCGGCGACTCGTGAGATCACGAACACCGGCAGCGCGGCCGGGTGATCGGCGCGCTCGATGAAGGGCAGGCGAGCGATGATCTTTGGCGCGCCGTCGGTTTCCAGTGCAAGCCACCATGGCGCGCGGCTCGAGGTCGCCGAGACGAGTGCGAGGTCGCCTTTCGCATTCGCCACGGCTTCCACAGCGGCTTGCGCATTGAAGTGCGGCACGAAGGGGATGGTGAAGCCAAAATGGAAGCGCGCGGAATCCCGCATCGCGGATTCGCCGAGCGAGAGATCGGCGTGCAGCGAGAAGGGCGCCTGAACGTAGGTGAAGGTTGCGATGATGACGCGCCAGATGCTTTCGACGGTGTCGAGCGGCAGGATGCCGCGATGGCGCTGCGCCAGACGCCGCATCATGTCAGCCTCGCGCGCCGGCCGGAATGCCGAGCCGACCTCCTGGGTCTGCTTCACCGATATCAGGCGGTCAATGATGTCGCCGCGCTGCATCAGCAGGTTGTGAACCTGCTCGTCGATGGCGTCGATCTCTTTGCGTAAGTCTTGCAGAGATGGAGGCGCGGGGGAGATTTTCGTCATGGATGCAACCTGTCGGCCGCGGGAAGGAGCGTCGGCCGCGGTCCGGTTCTAACATTCGCATCCCGTTTCAGCGAGCCTTCTTGCGAATGTTGGAAGCGACCATAGAGCCACGCTTCTTACAGAGTCAGAAACGTGGCTCTACGGTTTGATGTGATGCGTTTTCTTTACGCGAACCGGTATTCACTTCGCTCGAAAATGCTCTGGCCCCGGTCGTGATCGTGGGCCGGCAGCAAGCAGCCGATCTGCTTGTCTTGACGAAAAGCATGCAGCGGACTATTTTTCGTCCGTTCCGTGGTCATTTGAGCCGGCCGGCTTGCAGCCACGTTAAACAACTCGCTAAACAGGCCGGGGACAGCGAAATCCTGATCCCGGCCGAACCCAAGTTCGGGCCGGGTTTTTTATGGCCTGCGGTCCGGTGGTTTCCCGAAGCCCCGGCGGGGGCAGTGCAGGATGGCAAACGTGCAATCGATACCGGGGCCGGCTCAAGCCGAGTATCGAGCCCAGGAAGCAGATCATCCCACGTCGCAGGTCGAGATCTTCGGAAGCGACCAACCGCTTCCGCTCGATTGCGGCATCGATCTCGCGCCGTTCCAGATTGCCTATCAGACCTATGGTAAACTCAATACTGCAAAATCCAATGCCATCCTGGTTTGCCATGCCCTCACCGGGGACCAGCATGTGGCTAACCTTCATCCGCTCACCGGAAAACCAGGCTGGTGGGTGACCCTGGTGGGACCCGGCAAACCGCTCGACACCGAGAAGTATTTCATTATCTGCTCCAACGTGATCGGGGGTTGTATGGGCTCGACGGGTCCCGCCTCGATTAATCCCGCGACCGGCAAGGTGTGGGGCCTGGACTTCCCGGTCATCACCATCCCTGACATGGTGCGCGCGCAGGCCATGCTGATCGACCGCCTCGAAATCGACACGCTGTTTTCGGTGGTCGGTGGCTCCATGGGCGGCATGCAGGTGCTGCAGTGGTGTGCGGCCTATCCGAAGCGCGTGTTCTCAGCGCTGCCGATCGCCTGCAGCACGCGTCACTCCGCGCAGAACATTGCGTTTCACGAATTGGGACGGCAAGCGGTAATGGCTGATCCCGACTGGCGCGACGGCCGCTATGTCGAGCAGGGCACCCATCCCCACCGGGGCCTGGGCGTGGCGCGGATGGCCGCACACATTACTTATCTGTCGGACGCGGCGCTGCATCGCAAGTTCGGACGGCGGATGCAAGATCGCGAGCTGCCGACATTTTCGTTCGACGCGGATTTCCAGGTCGAAAGCTATCTGCGTCACCAGGGATCGTCATTCGTTGAGCGCTTTGATGCCAACAGCTATCTCTATCTCACGCGAGCGATGGACTATTTCGATGTGGCGGCCGATCATGACGGCGTGTTGGCCGCCGCGTTTCGCGATACCCACACCCGGTTCTGCGTGGTCTCGTTCACCAGCGACTGGTTGTTTCCGACCTCCGAATCGCGGGCGACCGTGCATGCCCTCAATGCCGGCGGTGCGCGGGTCTCGTTCGCGGAGATCGAGACCGATCGCGGCCATGATGCCTTCCTGCTCGACGTTCCCGAGTTCTTCGATATCGCGCGTGCGTTCCTGGAATCTGCGGGAAAGACCCGCGGCGTGGCCGATGCAGGGCAATGAGATGAGTGTGGAGCAGCCGGCCCTGCCGTTAGATGAGGTCGCTCCGCGGGCGGGCGACCGTTATCGCAGTGATCATCTCCTGTTGGCGGAGATGATCAAGCCAGGTTCAAAGGTTCTGGACGTCGGTTGTGGCGACGGCGATCTTTTGCAACTGCTCGAGACGCGGGGCATCGATGGCCGCGGCATCGAGCTGTCGCGGGAGGGCGTCAATCGTTGCGTGGCCAAGGGTCTTGCAGTGGTGCAGGGTGACGCCGATACCGACCTTATCAACTATCCCGACGATGCCTTCGACTACGTCATCCTGTCGCAGACCTTGCAGGCCACACGGCAGCCGAAAACAGTGCTGGAAAATCTGCTACGGATCGGCCGGCATGGCGTCGTTTCGTTTCCGAATTTCGGCTACTGGAAGATGCGTGTTCAGCTTCTGATCGGCGGCCACATGCCGCGCACGGACAACCTGCCGGCCACATGGTACGACACCCCGAATATCCATTTCTGTACCATCAAGGATTTCGTCCAGCTCTGCGACGAGATCAATGTCAAGATCGAGCGTGCGGTCGCGCTCAATCTTTACGGCCGGCCGCTGCGGTTCAACGCGCCCTGGTGGTTTTGGAATATGTTCGGGGAGCAGGGAGTGTTTCTGCTAAGCCGGGCGGAGAAGATCGCTCAGGCTTCAACAAAGGACGAGTAAAGGTACTTTTCGTCCACTCCGCTCAAAATTTGGGTCGATCGCGTTCGTGATGATGGATCGATCGAGCTCCTGAATGGATCGAGTTCCACGCGCTCCAGGGCTCGAGGAACCGGTTTGCGGCGCAACGTGGCCAGTACCCGGCGTCTTAATAAATGGGCTTGGTAACTTACGCCTATCGCAAAATACCTTTTTAAAACATCAATTTGGAAAAACACCGCACTCTACGAAAGGCGTATTGCACCGCAGATATGCGCTACGCGCAATGCAGGTATGACTTCAAAAAGCCTGCCCCCCGTGATTTTAAGGCCCGCGTTTTCTCGGCACGACATAAGAGCGGAGTTCACCGTGACGCGTGTGGGGAAGTGGGAGGTGTCACAGGGGAGCAAGTATGTTCCAGTTAGTTGCGTTGCGCTGGTTGCCGCGTATTTTGGCACTGGCGGTGTGTTTCTTGGCCGTGGTCGCTTTTGCGATACCGGCCTCGGCTAGACCTTACTATCGTGCGGGACATTACGCGCACGTTCACTATAAACACCATCATCACGTTCACCGGCATTATCGTCATCACAGATACCGCTACACGCGGCGATTTCATGCGCGTGAGTGGAGGGACGCCAACGCCGCCTTGACTCCGGGGACGGGATTTTCAGGCGGAGGCTTGGTCTCGAATGTTGTTGCGGAAGCCCGGCGCTACATCGGAGGTAACCCCACCGGTCGTAGCCGGCTCTGGTGCGCGCGGTTCATGAACATGGTTCTGAAGCGCGCTGGACACCAGGGGACGGGCTCCGACATGGCGCGTTCATTCGCGCATTACGGGCGGCGAGTTTCCGGCCCACAGGTCGGCGCCATCGCCGTCATGGGCCGACGCGGCGGCGGCCATGTCGGCGTCGTCAGCGGTATCGATCGGCGTGGTAATCCGATCATCGTCTCGGGCAATCACGGCCATCGCGTCGCGGAGTCGGTCTATCCCCGCGGCCGCATCTACGCCTACGTCGTACCGAACTGAGGCATATGATGCCGTTTCGCCCTCTCCTGCAAAGGAGAGGGTTTCGCAGTGAGCGAGGACCGGCGGGGGCACGTTTCGACGGGCTCCCGCGCTCCGCACGGACGTCGTCCCTGCGGCCTCTCCTGCGGCGGAGCAGGAGTGGAAGGAAGAACCGCGGTCTCTCGTTTACGCGGGCGATTCCGAAAGCGTTTCGACTTTATCGTCGATCCTGATCGTGCCGCCGGTGACGACTTCCGCATAAACCCCACAATCGCAATGCCCCAGCGTTCGCATCAGCGTGCGCGGAATGTCGAGATCGCGTGCCGCGGTCTCCGGGTCGACGTTGGTGGCGGTGCATCGGACGATGCGCTTGACCACCTTGAGCCGGATGTCGCCGATCGCGAGTGTGCGCTCCAGCAAGTCGAGTTCGCTCCAGGCCGGCCAGCATCGGACGTACAGGTTGGCGCGGAAGCGTAGCGGGTGAACCGGCTGCCCCACCATTTTTTCGATCGCGGCGACACTCTCGAGATTGATGATCGAAACCACTTTCCTTGCGACGTCCGAAAAGCTGTGTCCGTTGCCGACGAGAACCTGGGGCGGTCCCCTCAGTTCCTGCGAGAAGTTGGCGGCGAAGAACCGTTCGACCGCGGCGCGGCCCTCGGCTGTTCCGAGGTCGGCGCGCACCGCCTCCTCGCCGCCAGTCCGGATTGTCAAAACTCGGCTGGTGTCGTCATAACGGCTGTGGAGCGTAGCGAGCCGCTCGTCGCGCATCAGCATCAAAAACCTGGATTTTGGGAGGTACCGAGGCACGGCAGGGTCGAATCCGGTCGGACCGTTCTCGATCGCATAGCTGCGGTCGCCAGAAACGGTCTCGCCGGGGGTAAGCATCGCGTGTTGCAAAGGTTCGGCGGACAGACCTTTGACGGGATAGCGGTAAAGGGCGCTAACGGCTGCATTGGAAATTTCGGACATGGTGTTCTTTAAAAGATTCCTGCGAGCCTTGCCATCGGCTTCGAATCTCCGAACCATGCCCCTTCATTTCCTGGGAGCGTATTCCTACATTTGTTACCGCCGGAACGATCCGGCGTCGACCGCTGCCGGTTGAGGAATGTCAATGCGGCGGCGGAACCCCAATGAGGATGCTGCTTTCGTGCCTTCGGGGCGAAGGCGGCAGGCCGAGGGAGATTTCCATGAACGTTGAAAAATATACCGAGCGGGTGCGCGGGTTCATCCAGTCGGCCCAGTCGTTGGCGATGCGCGAAGGCCACCAGCAGTTTACGCCGCTGCACATTTTGAAGGTGCTGCTCGACGACAGCGAAGGCTTGGCGGGAAGCCTGATCGATCGCGCCGGCGGAAATTCGCGCGCGATCCTGAAAGCCACCGAAGCCGAGCTCAACAGAATGCCGAAGGTGTCGGGCGCCGGAGCGGGCCAGATCTATCTGGCGCCGGCCACGGCGCGCGCGCTCGATGCCGCGGAACAGGCGGCCGAAAAGGCCGGCGATAGCTTTGTCACGGTGGAACGGCTGTTGCAGGCGCTGTCGCTCGATAAGGACAGCGACGCGTTCAAATTGCTGAAGGACGGCGGCGTCACGCCGCAGAACCTTAACGCAGTGATCAATGCGCTGCGCAAGGGGCGAACTGCGGATAGCGCCACGGCGGAAAACGCCTATGACGCGCTGAAGAAATACGCCCGCGACCTGACCCAGGCGGCGCGCGATGGCAAGCTCGATCCAGTGATTGGCCGTGACGAGGAAATCCGTCGCACCATCCAGGTGTTGTCACGGCGCACCAAGAACAATCCGGTGCTGATCGGCGAGCCGGGCGTCGGCAAGACCGCGATTGCGGAAGGCCTGGCGCTGCGCATCGTCAACGGCGACGTGCCGGAAAGCCTCAAGGACAAGAAGCTGCTCGCGCTCGACCTCGGATCGCTGATCGCGGGCGCGAAATATCGCGGCGAGTTCGAGGAACGGCTCAAGGCGGTGTTGCAGGAAGTCACGTCGGCGGACGGCGGTATCGTTTTGTTCATCGACGAAATGCACACGCTGATCGGCGCCGGCAAGGCTGACGGCGCCATGGATGCGTCGAACCTGTTGAAACCCGCGCTGGCGCGCGGCGAATTGCATTGCGTCGGCGCGACCACGCTGGACGAGTACCGCAAGCATGTCGAAAAGGATGCGGCGCTGGCGCGGCGTTTTCAGCCGATCTTCGTGTCTGAGCCGACGGTCGAGGACACCGTCTCGATCCTGCGCGGCCTCAAGGACAAGTATGAGCAGCATCACGGCGTCCGTATCGCCGACAGCGCACTCGTTGCTGCCGCCACGCTGTCCAACCGTTATATCACCGACCGCTTCCTGCCCGACAAGGCGATTGACCTTGTCGACGAAGCGGCAGCGCGGCTGAAGATGCAGGTCGATTCCAAGCCGGAAGAACTCGATTCGCTCGACCGCGAGATCGTGCGGCGGAAAATCGAGCAGGAAGCGTTGAAGAAGGAGAACGATCTCGGCTCCAGGACGCGCCTCGCAAATCTCGAGAAAGAGTTGGTTGGTCTGGAAAAACAATCGGTGGATCTGACCTCGCGTTGGAACACCGAGAAGAACAAGCTGTCTGACGCCGCGAAGCTCAAGAGCGAACTCGATCAGGCGCGAATTGAGCTCGCCAACGCGCAACGACGCGGCGAATACCAGAAAGCCGGCGAACTGGCCTATGGACGGATTCCGGAGCTCGAAAAACGTCTCACGACCATCGAAGCCGGCGAAGACAGTACGATGATGAACGAGACGGTAACGCCGGACAGTATCGCTCAGGTGGTGTCGCGCTGGACCGGCGTCCCCGTCGACAAGATGCTCGAGGGCGAGAAGGAAAAGCTGCTGCGCATGGAAGAAAGTCTTGCGGCCCGGGTCGTCGGGCAGTCCGAGGCCGTGCGCGCGGTCGCAACTGCGGTTCGTCGTGCTCGCGCGGGCCTGCAGGATCCCCACCGGCCGATGGGCTCGTTCATGTTCTTGGGGCCCACCGGCGTCGGCAAGACCGAACTGACCAAGGCGCTTGCTGCCTACCTGTTCGACAACGAGACCGCGATGGTTCGCATCGACATGTCCGAATACATGGAGAAGCACTCGGTGGCGCGGCTGATCGGTGCGCCTCCCGGCTATGTCGGTTACGACGAGGGTGGCGCGCTCACTGAAGCGGTGCGACGGCGTCCATATCAGGTCGTGCTGTTCGATGAGATCGAGAAGGCGCACCCGGACGTATTCAATGTGCTGCTGCAGGTGCTCGACGATGGTCGCTTGACCGACGGACAGGGCCGCACGGTGGATTTCCGCAACACGCTGATCATCATGACATCGAATCTCGGCTCGGAATTCCTGGTCAATCAGCCGGAAGGGGAAGATACCGGTGCGGTGCGCGAGCAGGTGATGGAGATGGTGCGCGCGCATTTCCGTCCTGAATTCCTCAATCGCGTCGACGAGATCATTCTGTTCCATCGATTGCAAAAGCGCGAGATGGGCCGGATCGTCGAAATTCAGTTCTCAAGGCTGCAAAAGCTGCTGGAAGATCGCAAGATCGTGCTCGATCTCGACACCGCGGCACGCGACCGACTGGCCGAGAAAGGCTGGGATCCTGCCTACGGCGCGCGGCCGCTCAAGCGCGTGATCCAGCGCAGCGTGCAGGACCCGCTGGCTGAAATGATCCTGGCGGGCACCATACACGACGGTGACCATGTCGCGATTTCGGTCAAAGACGGCGTACTTACCTTCAATGGCGAGGCGCCGCTGGCCGCCAATATCGAGCAGTTCGAGCGGCCGATGCCCAGGCGCAAGCTGCACTGAGACACGTGTCAATCCTCCCTGCATCGCAGGGAGGATTGGACATTGCCGCCGGCCGGTTACGCGACCGTCGATTCCTTATGTTTGTTGGTCGATGACGCTAACGCGAGTGGGATCGACCCGGTCCTGCATCGGTTTTCATTCCGGAGAAGATCGCTCACGCTGACGCTGGTCGCGCACGCTTCCGGAGTACTCGCCCGAGTTATCGCCCGAAACGCCTTACACGTGTAGGACCGGCTAGGACCGGTGTGATCCACATGATGCCGGCGCGAATCCCATAAATGCTCCCCATGCAATGCTAAAAAAGGCCGAGCGGATGAAATAATCGTTTCGCTGCTGCCACTCACCGAAGGGTATTATTCTTTTTTTCAATAACGCATTGTTTTCTCTGTCAAACTAACCCTATTCAAGGGTCCGAATTGTCGAAACTGACGCGAAAATGTATCCGTTTCGCGCAGCGTCTCGATCCGACCTGTGAAGCCTTAATTGCGGCGGCCGGCAGTTCGCTCCCGAGGTTAGCTTGCGATGACAAAATTGGAATTTCCAGGTTCAGCACTCACGACGGATCAGTGGACGCAGGTCAACCAGCTCGCGACGTCTCTCAGTCATGAACAGGCGATCTGGATCAGCGGTTATTTTGCAGGCCTCAGCCATCGGGCGCGAACTGGCGATGCGACAGCGGAAGTCGCGGAGCTTGCACCTCCTTCGCAGAGCGGCCCCACCGCCACCTTCGCGACGCGGCTCCTGACCGTCCTGTTCGCAAGCGAGACCGGAAACTGCAAGACGCTCGCCAAAGCGCTCGTCGACAAGGCTACGGCCAAAGGAATCCAGGCGCGTCTCGCCGATATGGCGGATTACAAGACGCGCGGTCTCAAGGACGAACAGGATCTGCTCGTCATCACCAGTACGCACGGCGAGGGCGATGCGCCGCAGACCGCCGTCGGTTTCTTCGAATTTCTGGAAAGCCGCAAGGCGCCGAAGTTGCCGCAGCTGCGCTATGCGGTGCTGGCGCTGGGCGATTCGACCTACGAAAAATACTGCGAGGCAGGCAAGCGGGTCGACCGGCGGCTCGAGGAATTAGGCGCGCAACGCTTGACTGATCGCGTCGACTGCGATGTCGATTACGAGGACGCTGCAGACGCCTGGATTGCATCGGCCGTCGCCAATCTCGCACCGGCAGCGCAAGCGCCTGTCTCAGCGTCGGCGGCTACGACGCGGAGCGATGCGCCGTCGTCCACGGCATTCGACAAGAAGCATCCGTTTCAGGCCGCCGTTATCGACAACATCGTGTTGACCGGGCGCGGATCGTCCAAGGAAACCCGCCATATCGAATTGTCGCTTGCGGACTCGGGTTTGACCTATCAGCCGGGCGATGCGCTTGGTGTCGTGCCGCGTAACGATCCAGCGCTCGTAGAGGCCACACTTGAGAAATTATCGCTGTCCGCCGACGCTCCTGTCACGGTGAAGCAAGACACGATAAGCCTCGGCGAGGCGCTGAGCGGAACGTTCGAGATCACGGCGCTCACTCCGCGCTTTCTCGATCATTGGGCCGACATCACGGGCTCCGATGAACTGCAGGCATTGCGCGCGCCCGATCAAAAGGAGGCGCGCGCCGCCTTCCAGCACAACCATCACATTTTCGATGTCGTTAACCGGTTTCCGGCGCCAGGCATCGATGCCGCACAATTTGTCGCAGGCCTTCGGCCGTTGCAGCCGCGCCTCTACTCGATCGCCTCGAGCCTTGCCGCCGCCCCGGACGAGGCGCATCTTACCGTCAGCGCGGTACGATACATGCTGCACGGCGTTCCGCGCACTGGCGTTGCATCCGGCTATCTCGCCGCGCGCACCGAGGCGGATGCCACGATTCCCGTCTATATTCAGTCCAACGATCACTTCCATCTGCCGGACGACGATGTGCCGATCCTGATGATCGGCGCCGGCACCGGCGTCGCGCCGTACCGCGCCTTCATGCAGGAGCGTGAAGCCCGCGGCGCGTCTGGCCGCTCATGGCTGTTTTTCGGCGAGCGCAATTTCCGCAGCGACTTTCTTTATCAGGTCGAGTGGCAGGACTTGATCAAGAATGGCGTGCTAAGTCGTCTCGATCTGGCGTTCTCGCGGGACGCCGCGCCAAAAACCTATGTGCAGGATCGTCTGCGCCGCCAGGGCCGTGATGTTTACGCGTGGCTCGAGGAAGGCGCATACCTCTACGTCTGCGGCGATAGCGCCCACATGGCGCCTGATGTCCACGCGGCGTTGACCGATATCGTTGCCGAGCATGGCGGCCTCGATCGCGACGAGGCGGGCGCTTATCTCTCGGCGCTGCAACGTGATCGCCGTTATCGGCTCGACGTTTATTGAGTATTGAGGCCAGTTTGGTGGACGCAAAAACACAACCCGATCGCAGCCGCGATGTCTCGCAGCCGCTTGATAAGCTCGGGCCTGACGAGACGCTGAAAGCCAACAGCGACTATCTGCGGGGCACGATCAAGCAGAGCCTCGCCGACGAGATCACCTCGGCGGTGACGGCAAGCGACGCCAAGCTGATGAAGTTCTTCGGCATCTATCAGCAGGATGACCGCGACATTCGTGACGAGCGCCGGCGTCAGAAATTGGAATCGGCGTTCTCGTTCATGGCGCGCGTACGTCTGCCGGGCGGGGTCTGCACGCCCGGTCAATGGCTGAAGCTCGACGATCTTGCGCGCAACTACGCCGGCGATACGCTACGGCTGACCACGCGCCAGACGTTCCAGTTTCATCGCGTGATGAAGCACGACCTGCGCACCCTTATGCAGGGACTACGCGACGTCCTTCTTGACACCAAGGCGGCCTGCGGAGACGATACCCGCGGCGTCATGAGCACCGTCAATCCTGATCTGTCGAAACTGCACGCCGAAATTTATGCGCTTGCCAAGCAGGCTAGCGACCATGCGGTTCACAGGACGGGCGCCTACAAGGAAATCTGGTACGGTGCCGAGCGCGAGGAAACGGACGCTCCCGAGGAACCGTTCTACGGGCGCACCTACATGCCCCGGAAGTTCAAGATCGGGTTTGCGATCCCGCCCAGCAACGATATCGACGTCTACGGCCAGGACCTCGGCTTCATCGCCATCGCGCACCGCGGCAAGCTGAAAGGCTTCAACGTCGCCATCGGAGGTGGCCTTGGCCGGACCGATCAATCGCCAAAGACCTATCCGCGCCTTGCCAGCGTGATCGGCTATATCGACGCGGACAAGCTGTTTCCCACGATCGATGCGGTGATGTCGGTCCAGCGCGATTACGGCGACCGTCTCGACCGCTTGCATGCTCGTTTCAAATACACCATCGACGAAAAGGGCCTCGACTGGATCAAGGCGGAAGCCGAGCGTCGTCTCGGCTTCGCCTTCAAGCCTGAGCAGCCCTACATCTTCACCTCGAACGGTGATCCGCTCGGCTGGGTCAAAGGCGAGGACGGTCGCGAGCATTGCGTCCTCTACATCCAGAACGGCCGCGTCATCAACACGCCGAACTATCCGATGATGGATGGCTTGCGCGCTATTGCGCAGGTCCACAAAGGTATGTTCCGCGTCACGCCGAACCAGAATCTCATCATTGCCGACATCGCTCCTGGGGATCGGCCCGAGATCGAAGCGCTGATGAAGGAATATGGTCTCGATCAATTCGAGACCCGTAGCGGCTTGCGCCTCAACTCGATGGCCTGCGTCGCGCTGCCGACATGTGGTCTGGCGATGGCCGAAAGCGAGCGTTACCTGCCGGATCTCGTGACCAAGATCGAGGCTATCCTTGGCACTTATGGGCTCAAAAACGATCCGATCACCATCCGGATGACCGGGTGCCCGAATGGCTGCGCACGCCCCTATATCGCCGAGATCGGCCTCACCGGACGCGCGCCAGGCAAGTACAATCTCTATCTCGGCGGCGGCTTCCATGGCGAGCGGCTCAACAAGATGTATCTGGAGAATGTCGGCGAGCCCGCGATCCTCGAAGCGCTCGACAAGACGCTCGGTCACTATTCCCGCGACCGCAAACCCGGCGAACACTTCGGCGACTTCGCTATTCGCGCCGGCTATGTCGCAGAGGTGAAGGAAGGGCGGTTTTTCAACGATTAGGCCGGTTGCGCCTGGGTTTTTGTTCAAAGCGAGAACAGAACGCGTCGCGTTCCATACGCGCAAGCTCCTTGGGATCGTGCAACGCGAATTGCGTTGGCTTCCCAGGATCGTTGTGTTCCGGAGGAAGTCCCTTAAATTTGCAAACGGCTGACCGGCGCGATATCCCGGACGGGATCGTGCCGGCCCTCGCATTTTTATTGAAAGTTCACGAACGTCATGTCCGAATCTATGAATCCGAGAACGGTCGCGGCTGCAAACGGTATTGCGGCGGAAGATACTTTCGGAGCGGTGACGCCGCCGATCTGTCTGTCGAGCACTTTCACTTGGCCAGGATTTGGGCGCAAAGGTACGCACGATTACACCCGTACCAGTAATCCCACCCGGACGCTGCTGGCCGACACTCTTGCCAAACTCGAGGGCGGCGCGGGAGCGGTGGTGGTGTCGTCGGGCATGGCCGCGATCGATCTGGTGCTGTCGCAACTCTCACGCGATGACATTGTGGTTGTGCCGCATGATTGTTACGGCGGCACTCATCGCCTGCTTCTGAACCGCCGCGACCGTGGTCACTTCAAGGTGGCCTTTGTTGATCAGAACGACCAGGCGGCGCTGACATCTGCCTTGAAGGACAAACCCAAGCTCATCCTGATCGAGACCCCGAGCAACCCCTTGATGCGCATCGTCGACATCCGGGCGATCGTCGCGCAGGCAAGGACGGTCGGTGCCAAGGTGGCTGTTGACAATACCTTCCTGTCGCCGGCGCTGCAGCGACCGATCGCGCTGGGCGCCGATTTCGCCGTTCACTCGACGACGAAATATCTCAATGGCCACTCGGACATGGTCGGCGGCGCAGTGATCGCAGCCGATCCCGGCGATGCCGAAGCCTTAACGACCTGGGCCAATATCGTTGGCACGACGGGGGCGCCGTTTGATTCTTATCTGGCGCTTCGCGGGGTCCGTACGCTATTTCCGCGCGTGGAGTGTCAGCAACGCAACGCGCAAGCGGTTGCTGAGTTTCTTGTCTCACACCCCCTTGTCGCGGCATGCCACTATCCGGGATTACCCTCGCATCCGGGTCATGCTGTTGCTAAAGCGCAGCAATCCGGCTTTGGCGCGATGCTCAGCTTCGAGTTGCGAGGAGGCGAGGTGGAGGTTGGTCGCTTCGTCGAGGCCGTGCGGCTTTTCAGCTTTGCGGAGTCGCTCGGTGGCACCGAGAGCCTGGTGGCTCATCCAGCCACGATGACCCATGCCGGAATGTCGGAGGAAGCGCGCGAGGCCGCCGGCATCACCAGCGGTCTCATACGGCTTTCGATCGGCCTGGAGGATGCCGGCGACTTGATCGCCGATCTGGACCGGGCTCTTGCTGCGACCGATCGACCGGCTCGATCGAGTGCGAACGTCTGAACCACGACGTCAGAGTTATCTGCACGGCAAAACGCGGAGCCAACTGGCTCCGCGGCAAATGGTCCGATGTAGGCGGTGATATAGCGTTCTTGAGCGAAGCATGTCCTCGGGCTTGACCCGAGGATTGATACCGGGCGCGTGAAGAAAACGCGTCAGATTAAAACTATGAAGCCCCGCTTCTGATTTCGTCAGAAGCGGAAAGGCTCGAGAGTCTGATTCAACGGCGTTGAATCAGACTCTGCTTTATTTTTTTGCGACTGAGCATGATCTTGTCCGAAAACCGGTTCCCACTTTTCGGGATCATGCTCTCACTGCGCGATCGAATTCCGGTGTTACGGACAGGGATGACGGTATCCATCGGTGCCAAGATACGTTCCGGATGCCGGATCGTAGGAACGGAACCGCTGCGCGCAATAGGCCACGTTCTGTTGCGCCGCCGCGGCCGCATTGGCCTGACCGGCCGCAATCGCGCCGCCGACAATGGCGCCAGCCGCCAGGCCGCCGATCAACGCTCCGGCTCCATTGCCGTAGCCGTAGCCGTAGCCGTAACCAGGGCCATAATATCCGCGACGATAATACTGAACGGTCTCGATTGAGGACGGGGCAGCCTTGCTCATGTTGGACTGAGCCATGAGCGGTGCTGAGGTCGCCGGAACGGAAAATGTGAGTGCAACGGAACCAGCAAACAGCGCCGTCAACAGGATTTTCGATCGCATCATTTAAGCTCCTCAACGGTGGGAATATTGGCCAAAGACATTTGTTCTATTTATTTCAAAGTGTCAGATATTTAAGGCGTCACAAATCAGCGCGGCATCAGATTGCCGCGAGCGGCCCGTAATTCGTGTGACGATCATCGTACGGTTAGTGTTCGCTGGCCGCTTCATGGTTCATTTTTTAGTTCGCTGGCCATATAATGCCAAGCTGGCCTGTTTGTGTGGATTTGCTCATATCAAGGTAAATCTCATGGGTGATGCTTCGCGGTGAAGCTATCCTGCTTCGTGTCCCGGATTTGATCGTTACACCACGACGCTCAGCCGCTTTGCAGCGCGGGTGATGCCCGTGTAGAGCCATCGCGCGCGGCTGTCCTGAAATGCGAAGCTTTCGTCAAACAGGACCACGTCGTCCCACTGCGAACCCTGCGACTTATGCACCGTCAGGACATAGCCATAGTCGAACTCGTCGTAAGGTTTACGCTGTTCCCACGGAATATCCTCGACGCCTCCGGCGAAACAGTCCTGTCGCACCGAGACTTTTGTCACCTTGTGTGCAAATTCCTCGTCGGGCGACAGACGCATCGTGATGATCTTTGACTTTGAGGTGGCGCGCGATTTCACACGCCACAGTCCTCCGTTAAAGAGCGCCTTCTTGCGGTTGTTGCGCAGGCAGACCAGCTTATCGCCCGCCACCGGCAGCGGATCCTCGATGTTCTGCCGTTGCCGAAATCGCATGTTGTAGGAACGGCGGGTGTTGTTGCGCCCGACCAACACCTGGCCGGCATCCATCACGCGTGCCGGATCGAGATCGCCGCGCGACACCACCTCGCTTTCGCCGTAGCGGCCGATGTCGAGTTCGCGACCCTCGCGCACGTCCATCGACATCCGTACGATCGGGTCGTCCTGGGCCTGACGATGAACCTCGGTCAGCATCGCATCCGGCTCGGCATTGGTGAAGAAGCCGGCACCCTGAATCGGCGGCAATTGCGCGGGATCGCCCAGCACCAGCAGCGGACAGTCGAACGACATCAGATCGCGGCCGAGTTCCGCGTCGACCATGGAGCATTCATCGATCACGATGAGCTTGGCCTTGGAGGCGGGCGCATCGTCCCATAGCTCGAAGCTCGGCTGCTCCTCGCCGGATTCGCGGGCGCGGTAGATCAGCGAATGAATCGTTGATGCGCCGTCGCAGCCCTTGTTGCGCATCACCAGCGCGGCCTTGCCGGTGAAGGCCGCGAATTTGACCTCTCCATCGACGCCGTCAGCGATGTGACGCGCCAGCGTGGTCTTGCCGGTTCCGGCAAAGCCGAACAGGCGAAATACCGGAGGCGTGCCGTTCTTGCCGGGTTTGGCTTTGAGCCAATCGGCGACGGCTTTCAGCGCTGTATCCTGATGCGGCGTGAAGGAGGCCATGATCTCGAAGACTAAGGAAGCCGGCGAACGATGCCGCGACTCGATCTTCGAAAGCTAACCATTCGCGGAGCGAGCGCAAGACGCATTGCCCGCGCGGTGGATCGGGTTGTCAGGCCGTTGCGACGAATGCGCGATGATCGCCGTTGCCGGGGGGCGTGATGGCGACGCCATCGTCGGCGTATTCATTCAGCTTGTTGCGCAGGGTGCGGATCGAGATGCCAAGGATGTTGGCGGCATGGGTCCGGTTGCCGAGGCAGTGCTTCAGCGTTTCAAGGATCAGGTCGCGCTCGACGTTGGCGACGGTACGGCCGACCAGCGCGCGTGTCACCTGCTCGGCGGCGAGCGTGGCATGGGCCACGGCCGGCGCCGTCTTGGCGAGATCAAGACGGTCGCCTTCCGGCGTCAGGATCGCGTCGGCGCCGATTTCGTCGCCACTGGCCATCAGCACCGCGCGGTGGATGGTGTTTTCCAGCTCGCGGACATTGCCCTGCCAGCGGTTGGCGGTCAGCACGCGCTGCGCGTCCGCCGAAATCGGACGTACCGGCACGCCATTGGCCGCAGCATATTTTTTGGCGAAATGCTGCGCCAGTTCGAGAATGTCCGCGGGACGCTCGCGCAGGGACGGTATCTTCAGGTTGACGACATTGAGACGGAACAGCAGATCCTCGCGGAAGGTGCCCTGCCGCACCGAGTCCGCAAGGTTGCGGTTGGAGGTGGCGATGATGCGGATATCCACCGGCACCGGCCGGGTGCCGCCGACCCGGTCAATCACGCGTTCCTGGATGGCGCGCAGCAGCTTGGACTGCAGCCGGACGTCCATTTCGGATATTTCGTCGAGCAACAGCGTGCCGCCGCTGGCCTCCTCAAATTTGCCGATCCGGCGCGCGATAGCCCCGGTGAACGCGCCTTTCTCATGGCCGAACAGTTCGGATTCCAGCAGATGCTCCGGGATCGCCGCGCAGTTGATCGAGATGAATGGTCGTCTGGCTCGGGTCGAGCGCGCGTGCACATAGCGCGCCAATACCTCTTTGCCAGTCCCGGATTCGCCGGTGATCATGACCGAGGCGTCGGAGCCTGCGATCTGCTGCGCCAGCTTGATGATCCTGGCCATCGCCTCGTCGCGATAAACGAGATCGCGGGAATCGTTTGCCACCGCGGCGATTACCGCAGCGATCAGTTCCGGGTCCGGCGGCAGCGGGATGTATTCCTTGGCCCCGGCGTGGATCGCTGCGACCGCCGCGCGCGCATCGCTGATGATGCCGCAGGCCACGATCGGGACATGAATATGTTCCGCCTCGAGTCGAATCACGAGGTCGCGGATATCGAGACCGACATCCATCAGCAGGAGATCAGCGCCCTTGCCGCCGCGAAGCACGGCCATTGCCTGTTCGTTGCCGGCCGCGTGGGTGACGGAGGCGCCATTATCCATGGCGATCTTGGTGGCGGTTGTGAGCTGGCCCTTCAATGTGCCAACAATGAGAAGCCGCATGGATCTGCTCCTGTTATGTATCCAGCGCTCGCAGCGCTGGCGGTCAGGCTTTCTCGGCCTTGATGATTTCGGTCATGGTCACGCCGAGCTTGTCCTCCACGAGAACCACCTCGCCCCGCGCCACGAGCCGGTTATTGACGTAGATATCGATGGCCTCACCGACACGACGATCGAGTTCCAGAACGCTGCCGGGCCCGAGCTTGAGCAGCGCGCCGACGTCCATCTTGGAGCGGCCGAGCACGGCGGACACCTGCACCGGAACGTCGAACACGGCCTCAAGGTCGGAAGCGACCCGCGAGACCTGCTCGTCCTCGCTGTATCCAACGTCGTCGATCGTCGGCGCATCGGCGGCGTTGAGGTCGGGAAGCGGAACCTGGGTGTCGTTATCGCTCATTGTTCGCTACCATCTCAGGGAGTGCCGTTCGATTTGCGTGTCGTCATGTAGCCGCGCACCAGTTCGTCGATCTTGGCGTCGATGGCCGCCCGTTCCAGCACGATCCCTCCGTCGGCCCATTCGATCTTGCAGTCGCCGGTCGCGACATCGGGCTCGGCGAGAATGACGAGTTGTCCGGCGAACCCGCTCTGTTTCGCCATACACTCGATCTGACTGCGTACTGCGTCGTAGAGTTGATCGTTGATCCGGACCACAAGATGCGGCGTGGCCACCAAGTGCCGGAAACAGTCGCGGACTAGCGCGATGATTTCCGCCGATTGCTCGGCTGCGATCAATTCGCTGCACAGTTTGCGCGCGACCGCGATGGCGACATCGACCGCCTCGGTCTCCATTCGCATTTCGACGCCCGCGAAACGTTGGGCGATTTCCTTGATACCCGCGGCGCTGCCCTCGATCGCCAGCGCCACGCGGTGATCGCACTGCACCTTGGCTTCGCGCTGCGCAGCCTCGAAGCCCTTTTTATAGGCCGTGGCTTCCGCGGCAGCGATCTGCTGCGCGATTTCCAGAGCCGTAGGCGCCCGCTCCCGGGATTTATGCGGAGCCGAGAAGTCCGTATCGAACAGAAATTTTGCCGGACCGTTCATCAGTACACCAGCTCGTCGTCGGCGCGGTTTTTCGACAGCATGATTTCGCCCTTGGCAGCAAGGTCCTTGGCGAGATTGACCAGCAGCGCCTGTGCTTCGTCGACGTCGCGCAGCCGGACCGGCCCAAGCGCCGCCATGTCGTCCATCAGCATCTTCGCGGCACGGGATGACATGTTGCCCATGAAGAAGGCGCGAACCTCTTCGTTGGCGCTCTTCAGCGCAATACCGAGCTTGTCCTTGTCGACGTGGCGCATCAGGGTCTGTGCCGAACCCGCATCGAGCTTCACGAGATCGTCGAACGTGAACATCAGCGCCTTGATGCGTTCGGCGGACTCGCGGTTATCCTCTTCCAGCGAGGTGATAAAGCGGGTCTCTGTCTGACGGTCGAAATTGTTGAAGATTTCCGCCATCACCTCGTGGGCGTCGCGGCGGTGGGTCTGCGACAGGTTGGACATGAATTCGCTGCGGAGCGTCTGCTCGACGCGCTCGATCACTTCCTTCTGCACCGCTTCCATCTTGAGCATGCGGCCGACCACATCGAACGCCATGTCCTCGGGGAGGATTGCCAGCACCCGCGCAGCATGTTCGGGCTTCAGCTTCGACAGCACCACTGCGATGGTTTGCGGATATTCGTTCTTGAGATAGTTCGCGAGAACTTCCTCCTGAACGTTTGACAGCTTTTCCCACATGTTGCGCCCGGCAGGGCCCCGGATTTCATCCATAATTCCGGTCACTCGCTCGGCGGGGAGATATTGAGTCAGAAGCCGCTCGGTTGCATCGAAATTGCCCATCAGCGCGCCCGACGCCGACATCCGCGAGACGAATTCGAGTAGCAGATCCTCAACCACATCGGCCTCGACCGTGCCGAGGGTGGACATTGCCAGCGACAGGTCACGCACCTCGTCATCGTCCAGCATGGCCCAGACCTTGCCGCCGTACTGTTCGCCCAGCGCCAACATCATCACCGCCGCCCGTTTTGGCCCACTCATCGGCTTGGACTTGGGACGGGCGCTTTGCCGGCTCGCAAGCGTGGCGACGACGCTGTTGATGTCGTTGGCGTTTGGGTTGGTCGTGGTTTGCGGTACTGACATGTCAGATTATGCTGGTTCGGCAAGCCATTGACGGATGATGGACGCAGTCTCGGCCGGGTTGCGCTCGGCCAGTTCGCCGACCCGGTGCACCGACTGGGCGTGGACTTGCCCCTGCACCTGGGCCACGTCGATCAATTGCGCGGTGGCGTTGCTGCCGGGAATGAGATTCTGCCCTGGTTCTGCTGGGTGAGCGCTGGCGTCGGCCGGGACCGGGAGCGCGGCCGGTTGCGCGCTGGCCGCGGTCGGCTCCGAGGCCAGGATCCGCTTGACCAGCGGGCGGATCACCATGAACACCACCACGAGGCCAAGCAGCGCCATGACAGCAAGTTCGACGACGTACATCACGTCGTCCTTCGTCAATGCGATCATTCCCAGCAATCCTGCCGGCTCACTGAGCGGCACGACAGCAGGCGGCTCGGCGAATTTGAGGTTGACGACCTCGACCTGATCGCCGCGCTTCTGGTCGAAACCGATAGCCGAGCGCACCAACGTGGCGATGCGGTCGAGCTGCTCCTTGCTGCGTTCTGCGTAGACCGTCTGACCCTGCTCATTCTTGGCATAGGTGCCGTCGACGAGAACGGCGACCGAAATGCGGTTAACGCGGCCCACCTCGGTCACCTCGGTCTTGGTGGTGCGGGAAATCTCGTAATTGTTGGTTTCTTCGCTCTTCTTGCTCTGGTCGCGCGCCGGGTTCGGATTGTCCGATGGCTGATTGCCGGGCAGTTCGTTGTTGACCGTGACCTGGCCGTTGTTCTCCGCGGTGGTGGAGGACTCCTCGCGGGTCTGGCTGGATCGCAGCACTCGGCCTTCCGGATCGAACTTGTCCGAGGTCTGGGTGATCTTGTTGTAATCGAAGTCGGCGGAGAGCTCGACGCGGGCACGGCCACTTCCAACCACTGACGATACGATTGCCTCGACCTGATGACGCATCCGGTTTTCGAAGGCGTTGCGTCGCTCGTCTCCGGTTACGCCGTCGGCATCGGTCGCCGACCCGTCGGCAAGTAACTGGCCGGATTCGTCTACGATGGAGACCCGCTGCGGCTTCAGTCCGTTGACGGCCGAGGCGACAAGATGGCGGATAGCGCGTATCTGTTGCGATTCAAGGCCGCCGCGGACACGCACCACGATCGAAGCCGAGGGCTGAGGCGCTTCGCGCGTAAAGAGCGGCCGCTCGGGCAGCACCAGATGGACGCGGGCGTCCTGAATGCGGTCGATCGCGCGGATGGTGCGTGCGAGTTCGCCTTCCAGTGCGCGCAGACGATTGATGTTCTGGACGAAGCTGGTCGTCCCGAGCGCATCCGATTTGTCGAAAATCTCATAGCCGACACCGCCACCCTTGGGCAGCCCCGCCTCGGCGAGCTTCATCCGCAGCCGCGTGACCTTGTCCTTCGGCACCATGATCACGGCGCCGTCGTTACGAAGCTCGTAGGGAATTGCCTGACGTTCGAGATCCTTGATGATGCCGGAGGAGTCCTCAACGCTGAGATCGGTGAAGAGGGTCGTCATCTGCGGCGTCGTGACGCGTATGATGACGAACGCGAAGAAACCGATCAGCACGGCGGTGACCGCGACCATCGCCATCAGCCGGGATGCTCCCAGGCCTTTCAGAAATGCCAGCAGACCTTGCAACGAACCAGCCCCTCAGACTCGGCCTGGAAAGGCCGACTCGGCAAATATTGCCTATGGTATGGTTTCGATATGGTTAATGGTGGTTAAGACCCGTGACGAAATTGCAAACAGTAAAAAACCGGCATCCGAATGAATGCCGGTTTGGGTTCGAACTATCCTGAAGAAGCTCTTTTATTGGCGATATTGTTGAATACGGGTGGTGCGCAACCCGGCCAAGCCGTGCTGGTCGATCGAAAACTGCCACGACAGGAATTCATCGACAGTTAGCGTGTAGCGGCTGCAAGCTTCCTCAAGCGAGAGGAGTCCGCCACGTACCGCGGCGACGACTTCGGCCTTTCGGCGAATGACCCAGCGCTTGGTTCCTGGTGCCGGCAAATCCGCAATCGTTAGTGGACTACCGTCGGGTCCTATGACGTATTTCACCCTCGGGCGGTGCGGTTCTGTCATGGCGTACTCACAAACTCTAAACCATTGAACTCACCGACAAACCTATGCCCTGCGGCTTAAAATTTGCCTAAGCTCTAGGCTTCAATACGATTCTCCTTTGAAATGGCGTTCCCGATAGGGCCCGGCCGAGTGTTGGATCGCCAAGTATGGCGGAAGAATTCCTGCTATCGGCCAACCGCCGTCAGTTCAGGATGCGCTTGATCTGGCTGATGGTGTAGGTCTGGCCGCCGATCGATAGCAAAGGGGGTGACTGGGTCAGATCGACAGAATTGACCTGCCCCTGAATCTGCGTCGAGACTGCGACCGGATTACCGGACGCATCGGCAGCCGTTGCGGTCAGCGTGTATTTACCGTCTGGCCATTGAGTGCCGTCATTACCGAGGCCATTCCAGGAGAAGACCTGATTGTCGCCGCCATTGACGCCGTAAGAGCCGGAGAAGACATTCTGGCCAGTGCTGTTTGCGATGTTGACGGTGAGGGTGGAGGCCGTCGGAATACCGAGTTGCCACGTCGCCGCATTGTTGGTCATGGTGGCGGTGCTGCCGTCAACCACGGCGTTCTTGCCGACGAAGTCCAGAGCCTGCGTTGCCTGCGTGGTCTGCTGCATGGAGACGAGGTTCGAAAGCTGGTCGTTGGTTCTCAATTGCTGCTCGACGCCCGCGAACTGGACGAGTTGTTGGGTGAACTGGTTGGTATCCAGCGGATCGAGCGGATTCTGGTTCTGCAATTGCGTGGTCAGCAGCGTGAGAAAGGTTTGGAAATTGCCGGCCAACGTAGCGTTGTTGGATGTTGCTGGCGAACCCTGAGAGGAGGCAGGCAGCGCCGTCGTGCCCGATACCACCTGCTGAACCGCAGAACCCACTGACGTCGTCATTTTCCGTCTCCTTAAACCCTGATGTCGAGACCGCGATTCGATTCGAAAACCCGGCCATAATTTCGTCCGGCCGCTGCTACCGGGATATCCTCCTCCGTCACGATCAGACGCTGGTTGTGACGGCCGCCGGTGCCATCACGCGCGTTTTGTTCCTGGGAGGATTGATCCCGCAGGCTGAATTGCAGACCGCCATCGCCGGTCTTCAGGCCGGCATCTTGTAGCGCGCGCTGGAGCTGCGGCGCATCTTGCCGCAGCATTGCAAGCGTTTCCGGCTTCTCGACCGTCAGATGCGACGTAACGCGGCCCTGGTGATCGACGTCGAGACGGACATCAATGCGGCCAAGATCGGCGGGGTCGAGCCGGATTTCGAAGCGACTCTTGCCGCTAAGGGCCGTGACTGCGATCTGGACCGCAAGTCCGTTCAGCGGCACGGCCGCGCCGGTAACCACCGCGACATTGTACTGTGGCGTCGCCGGGGTTGCAGTGTTGGATTGGATCGGCGGCTGCGCGATGGCGTTATTGATGCTCTGACCTTCGACCTGACCGGCTTGCGGCTGCGGAGCGACGGCGGCGGCGTCGGCCGCCTGGGCGGGATGCTGCGGCATTGCTGCTCCCGGTTGCGTTTCGGGCGTTCCGGTATCGGATGCGGCGGTCTTCGTACCGGCGGTGGCGGCGGCATCATGCTTGTGATCGGGGAGCTTGGCCTCGGGCGACGAGGGATTGCCGCTGGCTGCCGACGGCGTTGTTAAGTCCGACGCTTCCGGTCCGGGCTGGATCCCCGTGGGGATCGATGCTGCTGTTCTGCCCGACGGCGCATTGTCGAGCGTCCTTACGGTCGCCTTCGTGGCGCCAGGTGCTGTCTTGGCCACTGCTGCCGCTAAGGCACTCCCGGTCTGCATCGCGGCTGTCTGCGCAACCTGTTCAGTGTTCGGTGTCTCTTGAAGGATTGGCTCTTGAAGGATGGGAGCTGTGACCGCCGCTGTATCGGTTGCGAGGGCCGGATTGAAACCCGCATTCGCAGGCGACGTCGTCATCGCGCCGGTTTGCTGCGCCAACGGTAGTTCCGCGGCGCTGCGAACCGGTTGGGTGGCTAATTCAGCGGGGGCTCCCGCGACAGGCACCGTAACCGGGATGGCTGCGGCTGGCGGCGTTGCGACCGGATCCGGTGAGGCGCCGGGGACGGTCGTGTCCGAAAACGCCTGCATGGTGTCAGAAGCGTTTCCGGTCGACGCCATTTCGGGATCATCGTGTTGGGTCTCGTGGCGGTGTGCGCCGCTCGATACCTTTGCGCCGGGGGCGGATTGCCAAATATTCCTGTCGGCCTCCCCCGAATCGGCCTGTGGTGGCCGGGCGGACTTTGCCCGAGAGTCGCCCGATTCCGGCTTGACGCGGTCCGAATGGGGAATATTGGGACGTATATTGAACGGATCGCGCGAATTCGACGACTGCGCGACCGCGGTATGTGAGCCTTGCGCGCTGGCATCGACCAGAGTTCCGAAAGCATCTTCGGACGACCGGTCGGCGCGCTGAGAACTCGGCTGCGCGCTTTGGAAAGACACATTGGCGGCGGCTTCCGTCGTTACGCTGAGCACAGGCAACCTCTTGCGGATAGAGACGTTGAGGCAAGCAGCAAGGACCGGGCCATCGTCCGGGTGAGAAAATGATGATGATAGCCAATGAGTTATAGAACTGGTTGGCGGCTGAACCCGCCGATTCGGGTCGCTCTTTTCTGCCCGGCGGCAAGATTTGCCGTCTGCTGTCGTCGTCCGGCCGTGATTGCCTCGCAGGAATACGGACTATATTAAAGGCTGGTCTTTTGGTTTGCTTCAACGGGCGGAATTCCGCCCGTTGAACACCGAGAAAGTTTCCGATTCGCAAGGCGGATGTGATCTTGCACGGTCTCATGAATTGACGGGATCAATGCTCAACAGTCTGGATTTGGAAGGCCGTCCTCAGGACACCCGGGTCGTGGTCGCCATGTCGGGCGGCGTTGACTCGTCGGTGACGGCCGCGCTGTTGACGTCCGAGGGATACGATGTCGTTGGAATAACCCTGCAGCTTTACGATCATGGCGCTGCGACCCATCGCAAGGGCGCCTGCTGCGCCGGTCAGGACATTCATGACGCGCGAAACGTTGCGGAGCGCCTCGGCGTTCCGCATTACGTGCTGGACTATGAGAGCCGCTTCCGCGAAACCGTGATCGAGAATTTTGCTGACAGCTATGCGTCGGGCGAGACGCCGGTGCCTTGCATCGAGTGCAACCGCTTAGTCAAATTCCGTGATCTGTTGACGACTGCGCGCGAGCTTGGCGCTGCGGCACTGGCGACAGGCCATTACGTTGCCTCGCGCCGTTTGCCCGGTGGATCGCGCGCGCTGCTCTGCGCGGCGGACGCGGAGCGCGACCAAAGCTATTTCCTGTTTGCTACCACGAGGGAGCAGCTCGATTTTCTACGTTTTCCGCTGGGTGATATGACAAAGTCGCAGACCCGCGAATTGGCGCGGCGTTTTGGTCTATCGGTTGCCGACAAGCATGACAGCCAGGATATCTGTTTCGTGCCGACCGGTCGCTACACCGATATCATCAGTCAGTTGAAGCCGAACGCGATGGAGCCCGGCGATATCGTCGATCTCGGCGGGCACGTCATCGGTCACCATGAGGGTATCGTGCATTTCACGGTGGGACAGCGCCGCGGTCTTGGCATCGCCTCCGGCGCGCCGCTTTATGTCCTGAGTCTTGATGCAGCGAACCGGCGCGTGGTGGTGGGACCGCGCGAAGCGCTGAAAATGCATCGCATCGTGCTGCGCGATGTCAACTGGATCGGCGATGGCGCGCTCGACCGCGCCATCGGTGGTGGACTTGAACTCTTCGTGCGGGTGCGCTCGACTCGTAAACCTCAGCCGGCGTGGCTGCGCGTTGTCGACGGCTGCTATGAGGTTGAACTCGTGGCCGGCGAGGAGGGCGTGTCGCCTGGTCAGGCCTGTGTGTTCTACGACGGGCCGGAAGGGCAGGCGCGTGTGCTCGGCGGGGGATTCATCGCACGGGCCATGGCGCAGCGTGCAAACGAAGCCGCCGCGCAGAACAGTGCGCCGGCACAACCCTTCGCCGCCGAATTGCGCGGGTAGAGTCCGGGACGCGCGGGAAGCATGGGCAACGACATCGACCGCGCGGGCGTTGCCAGGGCCTATGGCCTCTGGGCACCGGTTTATGATCTGGTGTTCGGCAAGGTTTTTGATCCCGGCCGTCAATCCACGATCGAAATTGCCAACGCAATCGGCGGACGTATCCTTGATGTCGGCGTCGGCACCGGACTGTCGCTGTCGGATTATGCATCCACGACGAAACTGTATGGCGTGGACCTTTCTGAACCGATGCTGCGCAAGGCGCAGCAGCGGGTGCGGTCTCTTAACCTCACCAACGTCGAAACGCTGGCGGTGATGGACGCTAAGAACCTCGCTTTTTCCGATTCGTTTTTTGACGCGGTGGTGGCGCAGTTTGTCATCACGGCGGTGCCGGACCCCGAAGCGACGCTCGATGATTTTGTCCGGGTTCTGAAGCCAGGCGGCGAACTGATTCTGGTCAACCATATTGGCGCGGAGCGCGGGCCGCGCCGCTTGTTCGAACTGGCCTTTGCGCCATTGGCCCGGCGGCTCGGCTGGCGCCCCGAGTTCCCGTGGGCGCGCCTCGTTAACTGGGCCGCCAAGCATGGCGGCGTGACGCTCTTCGAGCGTCGCCTGATGCGGCCGATGGGACATTTTTCGCTGATCCGCTATCGAAAATCCTGATCGTGCCGCGGAACATCCGCTGCGGCCATTCGTTGCCGTTTCATGCGAATGAAGATCGCCTCCCTGTTGGTCGCCCTTTTTGCGTTCGCCGATATTGCTGCTGCGCAGGCGCCACCGACGGCGGCTTCCCCGCCCGGCACGACGGCAACGCCGCCTCCGTCTCCCAATTCCCCCACTTGCTCCCCTCACAATATACCCGCGCAGAACGGAACGGCGGCGGGCGAGCAAAAGCAGCCACTGGGCGAGAAGCTTGCGAAAACCGATGGCGTGCTATGTCCGCCTGCGGGGGTCGATCCGGAAATCCGCGCGCCGACCCCAGAAGGCGGCAATACGCCGGTGATTCCCCCGCCCGGCAGCCCTGGCGGCGATCCGACCGTGCGGCCCAAATAAGCACCATTCATCGATAAGTCGGGGCGCTTGTTGCGGCTTTGCTTGACAGGCCCTCGAGCGGCTTTTTATATGCCGCGCGTTCACGGCATCGTTGATGGACACTGCGGCGAGGTAGCTCAGCTGGTTAGAGCACGGGAATCATAATCCTGGGGTCGGGGGTTCGAGTCCCTCCCTCGCTACCACTCTCTTTCACATATATCCCGGATCAAGCGATCAAGCGTTCCCCGTTGTAAAACGAAAAGCTGATCTGATGCCGAGTTGCGAGCGGGCAAGCGGATGTCGGCAAAGTCTCCCCCGGATTGCGCGAGGGGCGAGCGCGCCTCGGGCATCGACGAAGTCGGCGGCAACTGCGCATCTTGCTTGAGCGTTTGAAATATATGACCGGCTGAGGGGAATGCACGAACTTATTGGCGACATCACGCTTTGCATCCTGTTTGCCTGGGGTCTTGGGTTGGCCGCTCATTTTTCCCGGCAACCGTTGATTCTGGCTTATCTGCTGGCCGGATTCTTCATTGGTCCATTCGGGATGGAATGGGTCAAATCGCAGGAGTCGATCCGGACCATTTCCGAACTCGGCCTGATCTTCATGCTTTTCATGATCGGCCTGGAAATCGATCTGAAGAAGATCATGCGCGCCGGGCCGGTGATCCTGATCGCCGGCGGCGGACAGCTCCTCGGCGGCTGCATTCTGGGCGTATTGTTTTTCATGGCAATCGGTCTGCCCATCGATGTCGGCGGGTTCGATGCGCTTTATCTCTGTGTCGCATGCGCGCTCTCGAGTACAGTCATCATCGTCAAAGTGCTCTATGAAAAACACGAGCTCGACACACTGCCGGGCCGTATCACGCTTGGTGTGCTGGTGCTTCAGGATGTCTTCGCGATCCTGTTCCTGGCGGTCCAGCCTAGTCTCGACGATCTTCACATTACCATCGTGCTGCTGTCGATCGCACGGGCCGGCACGTTGGTCGCGACTGCGCTGATCCTCAGCCGCTATGTACTGCCTTACCTGTTTCATCAGATCGCACGCCGCCCCGAGCTGGTGCTGCTCGGCGCGCTCGCGTGGTGCTTTCTGATCGGCGAAATCGCTGAACAATTGCATCTGTCGCGCGAGATGGGCTCGCTGGTGGCCGGGGTCTCGCTCTCAACTTTTCCCTACGCGCTCGACGTCACCGCAAAGGTGACGACGCTGCGCGATTTCTTCATCACGCTGTTCTTCGTCGCGCTGGGCATGACTATTCCGATTCCGAACGGATCCGTGATCGGGCTCGCGCTGGTGATCGCGGCCTTCACCGTGGTAAGCCGTCTCAGCACGACTTTCCTGCCACTGTATTTGATGAAGCAGGGATTGCGAGCCAGCCTTCTGCCGGCCATCAATCTGGCGCAGATCAGCGAGTTCTCGCTCGTCGTAATTCAAACCGGGCTGATTGCGGGACATATCCAAAGCGAGACCGCGAGCGCGGCGTCGTTCGCGTTCGTGGTGCTGGCGGTGCTGAGTACGTTCGCTATCGGTCGAAGCGACCAGCTCTCTCGGTACGGCATCATGTTCCTGAAACGGATCGGCCTTCGCGATCTCGACCGCCTCCAGGCGGGGGAGGGTGGGCATGGCGCAGGACACGGTGAGCCGCGACGCATTGTCATTCTCGGATTCTTCCGTGCCGCCAGCGCGCTGCTGAGCGAGATCGAATGCCGGGACGAGTCGATGCTGGACCAGATCGGAGTGGTCGACTTTAATCCGGTGGTGTTCAGTACCCTCTCGGCTCGCGGCCTGCATGTCACTTATGGTGACATCAGCAACGTGGATACGCTCGTCCATGCCGGGGTCGGCAGCGCCGAGATCATCATTCTGAGCGTGCCGGATTCGCTGCTCAAGGGTGCCAATAATGAAAAGCTTGTCCGCCACGTTCGTTCGCTGAACCCGACCGCAAAGATCATCTCGACGGCGGACCGGTTGTCGGACGTCGAGGATCAATATGCCGCCGGCGCGGACTACGTGACGGTGACTCGGCTGACCGACGCGCAAGAGTTGTTCGCGGCGATTGAAGCCGCCGAAAACGGGTTGTTGGCCGACAAGCGCGCCGAGACCGACGCGATTCTGGAAGGGCGTCGGGAGGTGCTGCCGTAGTTGATCCGGTACCGAACTCACCATGCCGGATCATATATGATGGCATGATCGTGTGACCGCTTTTCCGGACGCCGTCGGTTGCACCGCCGCCCGCTCTGCGTCATACGAACTTCCGTCAAACGGGAACGCGCAGACCATGCCCCATCGGATACCGGAAGTCCTCCAGGCTTTTGCCAATGGCGAAATCGTCGTCGTCACTGACGATGAAGACCGTGAGGGGGAGGGCGATCTGATCGTCGCAGCCTCGCTCTGCACCGCGGAGAAAATGGCGTTTGTCATACGGCACACATCCGGCATCGTTTGCGCGCCGATCACCACGGAGGATGCGCAACGGCTGCGGCTCGATCCGATGGTTGCGCATAACGAGTCCAATCATACGACGGCTTTTACCGTCTCGATTGATTACAAGCCGGACGGCGGCACCGGCATTTCGGCCGAGGCGCGTGCCTCCTGTTGCCAGGCGCTTGCCAATCCGAACGCCGGCGCCAGCGACTTTGCCAGGCCCGGCCACGTCTTCCCTCTGATCGCACGCAACGGCGGCGTCCTGCTGCGCGCCGGCCATACCGAGGCGGCGGTCGATCTTTGCAAGCTGGCGGGCCTGCCCCCGGTCGGGGTCATCAGCGAACTGATGAACGACGACGGCACGGTGATGAAAGGCGAGCAGGTGGCGCAGTTTGCTGCTGCGAACGGGCTCAGGCATGTGACCATCGCCGATATCATCGCGTATCGTCAGGCGCGAGAGAAGCTGATTGAGCGGGTCTCGGAATTTGCGATCGATAGCCCGATCGGACTGCTGCAAGGCTACGCTTACCGCTCCCCGTTCGATACGATAGCCCATGTCGCGTTTGTCTATAACGGCGTTGGCGACGGCCAGAACGTCCTGACCCGTTTCCACAAATCCAATATTGTACGCGACATTTTCGCCGGGCCGAAACGCATGGAGGCGGTGCTCGAACACTTCAGGAAGGCCGGCCGCGGCGTGCTGGTCTATCTGCGAGACGGCGCCGCGGGGGTGCCGGTGGCGCCGCTTCCTGAAGACAGGTCAGCGGAAGCTGATCGCAACAGACAGTGGCGAGAGGTCGGCGTCGGCGCGCAGATTCTGCGCGATCTCGGCGTGACGTCGATCCGGCATCTGACCTCGTCGGCCTACGACTACAAGGGGCTCTCCGGTTTCGGCATCGAGATCGTTTCGAACGAGCATCTGGAAAGCTGACTGTGGTTGCAGCGTCGAATTAGGATATACTCATGATCGCGGCTTTGCCGGCAGCGGTATCCGGAACGACGTGAAAGGATTGTCATGAGTGTTCGTCCGCAAGGCAAGGACAAACCCGTGCCGGTCAGTTTCCAGTGGGACGATCCGTTCAGGCTGGACGATCAGCTGACCGAAGACGAACGCATGATCCGCGACACCGCGCGCGCCTATGCGCAGGACAAGCTGCAGCCGCGTATCGTCAAGGCCTATCAGGAGGAGAAGACCGACCGCGAGATCTTCAATGAGATGGGCGAGCTTGGCCTGAACGGTATCACACTTCCGCAAGAGTATGGTTGTGCCAATGCCAGCTACGTCGCCTATGGCCTCGTCGCGCGGGAGATCGAGCGTGTGGACTCGGGTTACCGCTCGATGAACTCGGTGCAGTCATCATTGGTGATGTATCCGATCTATGCTTATGGCGACGAGAATCAGCGCAAGAAATATTTGCCGAAGCTTGCGACCGGCGAATGGGTCGGTTGTTTCGGCCTGACCGAACCGGATGCCGGTTCCGATCCCGGCGGCATGAAAACCCGCGCCGAGAAAGTGTCGGACGGCTATCGGCTGACCGGTTCGAAGACGTGGATTTCCAACGCACCGATCGCGGATGTGTTCGTTGTTTGGGCCAAGTCGTCGGCGCACGACAACCAAGTCCGCGGCTTCGTGCTCGAAAAGGGCGCGAAGGGCCTATCCGCCCCGAAGATCGACGGCAAGCTCAGTTTGCGGGCGTCGGCTACCGGCGAGATCGTGATGGATGGCGTGGTCGTGCCGGAAGAGAACCTGTTGCCGAACGTGTCCGGACTGAAAGGTCCGTTCGGCTGCCTGAACCGCGCGCGCTACGGCATATCATGGGGCGTTATGGGCGCGGCGGAAGACTGTATGGATCGCGCGCGAAAATACGTGCTCGAGCGAAAGCAGTTCGGCCGTCCGCTGGCGGCTGCGCAATTGGTGCAGAAGAAGCTCGCGGATATGCAGACTGACATCGCGCTCGGGCTTCAGGGCAGCCTGCGCGTCGGCCGTTTGATGGACGAGGGCAAGATGGCGCCGGAGATGATCTCCATCGTCAAACGCAACAATTGCGGCAAGGCGCTCGATATCGCGCGGATGGCGCGCGATATGCACGGCGCCAACGGAGTTCAGATCGAATATCACGTGATGCGCCACGCCGCCAACCTTGAAACCGTCAATACGTATGAAGGCACCCACGACATCCATGCGCTGGTCCTTGGCCGCGCCATCACCGGAATCCCGGCGTTTTCTTAGGGTCGTATCGTTGCGCAACTCCGAATCCCTCATGCCCGGGCAAAAGCGCGAAGCGCGTCTCCGCGCAAGTGATCCGGGTATCCATCTTTGAAGAAGGTTGGATTGCCGGATTCATGGCGTTTTCGGAACGGAGAGGGTTCGCGTGAAGAAACGCGTCAAAACAACAATCTAGAGCTTCGCTTTTGATGCCATCAGGGGAAAGGCTTCAAACCGGCAATGACGGCTTGGGTTAGTTCATGTCCGACACTGAAGACATTCCCTTCAACCGTGACTTTCCGCTGAAGCCGGGCGTCGTCGAGGAAGTCGTGCCCGGGGTCCGTCGCTTGCTTTGCAATAATCCGAGTCCTTTCACCTTCACAGGAACGGTGAGCTACATCGTTGGCCGCGGCAAGGTTGCGATCATCGATCCCGGACCAGATAGCGAGGCTCATGCGAAAGCGTTGCTCGACGCGGTGAGAGGCGAGACTGTGACGCACATCTTCGTCACCCACACCCACAAGGATCATTCATCGAATGCCGCGCGCGTCAGGGCGGCTACCGGCGCGGCAGTTTATGCGGAGGGACCGCATCGTGCTTCGCGGCCACGGTTTGAAAACGAAAAACACAATCCGGAGTTCGGCGCCGATCGCGACTTTAGTCCCGACGTTAGGCTTCGTGATGGCGACGCCGCGACCAGCGATGAATGGGCGCTGGAAGCGGTGAGCGCGCCCGGACATACCGCGAACCATATGGCGTTTGCATGGAAGGAACGCGGAATCCTTTTCGTTGGTGACCATGTCATGGGCTGGTCCACCTCGATCGTCGCGCCGCCGGACGGGTCGATGATCGACTATATGGCCTCGCTCGAGAAGCTCTCGCAGCGCGACGAGCAACTGTATTTCTCCGGTCATGGCCCCGAGATTCGGGATGGGCCACGTTTCGTGCGGCATCTGGCGCGGCATCGCCGGGCGCGCGAAGCCTCGATCCTGCATCGGCTGGCGAAAGGCGAGGCCGATATTCCGACCCTGGTCCGCGCCATCTATATCGGCCTTGATTCCAGGCTGTCCGGCGCCGCCGGCTATTCGGTGCTGGCGCATCTGGAAGATCTGGTGGCGCGGGGCCTTGTGCTCACGAATGGTGATCCCGTCATCGGTGGACGCTACCGGCTGGCGTGAGCCTTATCGCTTGACCGCTCCCTTTCCGGGAGGCTTGACCGGCACGGGCGGCTCCTTCACCGGCTTCTCGACAATGTTTTCGGCAGCGGTGTTGATGTCGTCGATCAGACTGCTAACACGCGCGGCGTTGCTGCCGAGATCGTGCTCGAAATAACGCGACGAGGAGCGGATATCGACGCGCGACCCGTCCTCGGTCGGCATGATGCGGATCACCACGTCTTCGCGGAACCCCATGACTGGCGTTTTCGCCACGGCCTCGATATGGCCGGGCTGCCGCGGCAGCTGCGGCGGGCGTTCATCGATCACCAGCCATTTGCGCCGCGCGACGAGCCGCCGGACGATATCGAAGGCATGCTGGGCCGTCAGATCCAGCTCCACCGGCTCGATCGCGGGATAGGCCACGCGCTGCTGTTCGGCAGAATAAAGACCGGTGTAGACTGCGGAGTTGGCGCCGTCGGTACCGCGCAGCCGCGCCAGCGCGTCGAAGTGAGGCGGGTTGATCGGATCGGTGGTGATATCGTGGATCGGCGGCAGGTTGCGATATTTCACGGCGAGGTATGCCGGATAGGCGAGAATGAGCACGTTCAGTAGCAGCGCTGTCAGGATACGGCCTATGCCGCGTGAGCCATTCCGCCATAGCGCTACAAGGCCTGCGAACGCCACCAGGATCGACAGCCCGGCGCAGGCCAGAGCGCCTAACAAGGTCGCGAGCGCGGGCTTGCTCTCGAGGATACCGAACCTTACGGCTACAATGGACACCAGCGTCGCGACCGCTGAGAACACCGCAAGTCGCCGCGCCCAGGTAGCCAGCGCGGAGAACGGTTCGGATTGATAGCGTGCGGAAAACCTGCGGGCCATCGGAGCGTCCGGTTTCGGCGGGGGACGGGTTGCGTGGATCACCTACCTTATTTGCTTCCTTGAAGAAACGCTGCTGTTCGCTTCCGTCAAAGCGGCGAACTCTGCGGCCAGAAAGTCCAGCAGCGCCCGCACCGAGGGCAACAATCCGCGTCGCGACGAGAACACCGCATGGACGATGCCGGCGCGCGGACGCCATTGCGGCAGCACGTCGACCAGCGTGCCATTGTCGAGGTCGGCTTCTACTACCATAGCCGGAAATTGTCCGACGCCGATGCCGCGCAGGGCCGCGAAACGCAGTGCCACCATGTCCTCGGTGATGAGGCGTGGTGTGTAGGGGATCAGCGCAGTGGCTTCGTCAGGGCCGTCGAGGCACCATTCATGATGCTGGTGAGGCGGTCCCCAGCCGATGCTTGGAAGTTTGGGAAGATCGGCGGGAACAAGCGGGTGGCTCAGTCCCTTTAACAGTATCGGCGCCGCCACCAGCCGCTGCGTGCTCTCGGCCAATACCCGCATCACCAGATCGTTGTTTTCGAGTGGCGGAAAACGCACGCGTAGCGCGATGTCGATACCATCGGCGATCACGTCGACACGGCGCGGCGTGCTTTCGAGATGCACCGCAACGTCCGGACACTCGGCCATGAAGCGGGCGATCATCTCGCCGACCTGGAAATACAGAAGCGGCGGCGGACAACTCACGCGAACGATACCTTGCGGTTTGCTGCGCGAGCGCTCGATCAGTTCCTGCGCCGCATCGGCTTCCACCAGCATAGCGACGCAATGCCGATAGTAGTCCTGTCCGATCTCGGTGACGCTGAAGCGCCGGGTCGAACGCTGGATCAACCGCACCCCGAGCCTGTCCTCCAGCATTGCGATGCGGCGGCTCAACCGCGAACGCGGCATCCCCAGCGCGCGGGCGGCGGCGGCAAAACCGCCATGATCGACCACCTGAACGAAGAAATACAGATCGTTGAGATCCTGCATCATCGTCTCATTAATAGGACAGTGATGGGCGATATTGCCAGCTACCGGGGTATTTGTCCCACCTATATCCTTCGTTGCAACAGCGGTCGAAGTAGGCCGCGTCACGGAGGTTCATCATGCGAAAGGTACTTGGTGTCTTTAGCGGTCCCCGGCAGCATTGGGTGGGCGACGGTTTTCCGGTTCGCTCGCTATTCTCGCACGCCAGCCACGGCGACCATGTCAGCCCGTTTTTGCTGCTCGACTATGCCGGGCCGGCCGACTTTACCCCGGTGGAGCAGCCGCGCGGTGTGGGCGTGCACCCGCATCGCGGCTTCGAGACCGTCACCATTGTTTATCAGGGTGAGGTCGAACACCGCGATTCCACCGGCAACGGCGGTTTGATCGGGCCGGGCGACGTGCAGTGGATGACGGCAGCCTCAGGCATCCTGCATGAGGAGTTCCACTCCCGCGCCTTCACCAAGAAGGGTGGCACGCTGGAGATGGTGCAGCTCTGGGTCAACCTACCGGCCAAGGCGAAGAACGCCGATCCCGGATACCAGACCTTGCTCGACGCCGACATTCCGGTGGTGGATTTACCGGATGGCGCCGGCAAGCTGCGGGTGATCGCCGGTGGGTTCGACGGCCGAAAAGGGCGGGCGAAGACCTTTACGCCGATCGACATCTACGACGTGAAGCTCAACCGCAACGGCGTTGCCACGTTCAAGCCGGCGGAAGGGCACACCGTCGCGGTGGTGGTGCTAAAGGGCACGGTGCTTGTCAACGGTAGCGAGATCGCCCGCGAGGCGCAGTTCGCATTGCTCGACCGCAACGGCGGAGAGATGACTATCGAGGCAAATGGTGAGGCTTCAGTACTGATCCTCTCCGGCGAGCCGATCGACGAGCCGGTGGTGATGCGCGGTCCGTTCGTCATGAACACGGAAGGCGAAATCCGCCAGGCCATGATCGATTTCCAGAGCGGCCGCTTCGGTACTCTGGAGCCGGTCGCGGCCAGCGGCTGACGACGGTTGAGATGGACGCGATTCGGCTAGCCGGATCGCGTCTCATCCTTCAACATTCAGCGGCGGTGCGCTCGTCCCGCCGTCGGTGCACCCGCGTCAATGTCAGCGAGCCCTTCAATAAAAGGAAATGACCCGTGGTCAGCGAAGCAATCCGTGATCCCGCAAAGGATGATCTTCTGACACCGCAAAATTCCACGTTCATCATCATCGACTATCAACCGGTGCAGGTGAACTCCATTGCATCGATGGATCGGCAGATCCTCGTCAACAACATTACCGGTGCGGCAAAAGCGGCGGTCGTCTATGGACTGCCGATTATCCATTCGACCGTGAACGTGAAGACCGGACTCAATAAGCCGCCAATCCCCACGATCCGCAAGGCGCTCGACAAATATCCGACCTATGATCGCACCACGATCAATTCGTGGGAAGACGTCGAATTCCGCAAGGCGGTCGAAGCGACCGGCCGCAAGAAGCTTATCATGACGGCGCTGTGGACCGAGGTCTGCCTGACCTTTCCGGCGCTTGATACGCTTAAGGAGGGTTACGAGGTGTACGTGCTCGTCGATGCCGTCGGCGGGACGTCGGTCGCGGCTCATGAGGCGGCCCTGCGCCGCATCGAACAGGCCGGCGCAAAGCTCAGCAGTGTGCCGCAGCTCTTCTGCGAACTGCAACGCGACTGGAAGCGTGCTGAGACCGTTCCGGCCTTCATAAATTTGTTCATCGAGACGGGTGGAACGGCCGGTATTCAGTTCTCTTACGACAAACAGGGTTGAACCATCGCGATGCCTCACTTCGTTGCATGAAAATGCTTGGCCTCACGGCCCAGGCATTCGTTGGTTCAGCGCCGAGATGTCACGCTGCGGCGTTAGGAAAGCTGTACCCCCTGAACTGTTCGCGCAGCGCCGTTTTCAGAATCTTTCCGGTGGCGGTGTGGGGAATGCTGTCGACGAATGCGACGTCGTCGGGCATCCACCACTTGGCGATCTTGCCATCCATGAAGCCGAGAATCTCGTCGCGCGTCGCGCTCTCGCCTTCCCTGACTTGGAGAATTAATAGCGGGCGTTCGCCCCATTTGGGGTGGTGGATCCCGATTACGGCGGCTTCCGCTACCTTGGGATGTTCAACGGCGAGATTTTCCAGATCGATCGACGAGATCCATTCGCCCCCCGATTTGATCACGTCCTTTGATCGGTCCGTGATCCGGACGTAGCCGTACTCGTCGAGGGTGGCAACGTCGCCGGTATCGAAGAAGCCCTCCCCGTCGAGGATATTGTCATTGACGCGGTAGTAGGCGCCGGAGATCGCGGGGCCTCGCACCTTGAGCCGGCCGGGGGTCGTGCCATCCCACGGCAGTTCGTTGCCGGCGTCGTCGGTGATCTTCATTTCGACCATGAAGGGCGCGTATCCCTGCATCTGCAGCCGATCGAGCTTGGCGTCTCCCTTGAGGTGGCTGAACTTGCCTTGCAACGCACCGGCAGTGCCGCGCGACGACATCTCCGTCATGCCCCAGGAGTGGCGAACCTCGATGCCCATGTCGTCGAAAGCCTTGATCACCGAGCGCGGCGCCGCCGAGCCGCCGCAGATCACCACCTTGAGGTCCGGCAGCCTGAGGTTGTTTGTTTCCATATGCTGCAGCAACATCAGCCACACGGTAGGGACGCCCGCTGTGAAGGTGACTCTCTCGCTCGACAGCAGTTCGTAAACCGATGCGCCGTCGAGTTTGGCGCCGGGCATCACGAGCTTTGTGCCCATGGATGGCGCAGAGAACGCTATTCCCCAACTATTGGCATGGAACAGCGGGACCATCGGCAGCATTGTATCCTTCGATGCCGCACCCAGCGCGTCAGCGCTGTTGACAATCATCGAATGCAACACATTGGACCGATGCGAGTACACCACGCCTTTCGGATTGCCCGTGGTTCCCGACGTGTAGCACATCGCGGCTGCGGTGTTCTCGTCAAAGGTTTTCCAGGTGAAGTCGCCATCGGCTTCCGCGATCCAGTCTTCGTATGGGACCGCATTTTTCAGCGCGGTCTGCGGCATATGCACCTTATCGGTGAGGACGATGTAGCGTTCCACGCTTGGCAGCCTGTCGGCGATCTTCTCCAGAATCGGGATGAAGGTGATATCGGTCATCACGATGCGATCTTTCGCATGGTTGATGATCCAGGCGATCTGATCCGGAAACAGGCGAGGGTTTACGGTATGGCAGACCGCGCCGATGCCCATGATGCCATACCAGGCCTCGAGATGACGCCAGGTGTTCCAGGCGATGGTAGCGACGCGGTCTCCCAGCTTGATGCCTTGGCGATCGAGTCGCTGCGCCAGTTTCAGCGCGCGGCCGCGAATTTCGGCGTAGTTGGTCCGATGAATCGGACCTTCGACCGATCGCGTGACTACCTCGCGCCCGCTATGAACCTTCGCCGCGTGATCGATGATCCGATGACACAGCAGAGGCCAGTCTTGCATCAAGCCGAGCATTCGAACCTTCCTGTTGATCCTCGCTCTCTTTATCGTTCTCCTGGCGGGGATTTGCCATGACGAAGTCTGGCGCGGGGATTTCAGGCCGCCAACTGCTGTGCGGTGCTTTAGCCCGCGACCCATGGGCCATGGTAGCGTTCGCAGCCCTTTTAATGCCGGCAACGGCATTGGCTGGGAGCAGGACGCCGTTGCCACAGCCTCGTCCGGCCGCTGCGCTGGCTCCCGATGGCAAGGGTAGCACGCAGATAGGGGAGGATCGCCCCGCGACGCCCGAGATTGCGCCGGAGCCTTCTTCCTGCCGCCTGGCGTTGACCGATTCGGTCGCTATCGCCCCGAGCATTCCTGCGATTGCGGGGCCGGGCGAGTGCGGCGGTGACGATCTGGTCCGGCTTGAAGCCGTGGTGCTGCCCGACGGTGGCCGGGCAGCGGTCAAGCCTGCCGCCACCCTCCGTTGCAAAATGGCGTCCGCGATTGCGGACTGGATTCGCAGCGACATGGCGCCGCTGGCCGAGGGACTCGGCAGCCGGGTCAGCGAACTCGACAATCTCGACTCGTTTGAATGCCGAGGGCGCAACCGGGTCGCCGGAGCAAAGCTGTCCGAACACGGGCGCGCCAATGCGCTCGACGTGGGTGCCCTCAAGCTCGCAAACGGACGGACGATCGATTTGGCGGATCGGGCAGTGGAGCGGGATCTGCGCGAAAAGGTGCTGGGCTCGGTTTGCGCGCGCTTCACCACGGTGCTGGGGCCTGGATCGGATGGCTATCACGAGAACCATATTCACCTCGACCTGATTCAGCGCCGCAACGGCTACCGGATCTGTCACTGGGAAATCTACGACCCTGTGCCGGCGGTCGCGCCGTTGCTGCCCACCGAACGCCCGGTGGAAGCGCCGCAGCGTGAAATGGCGGAAGAAAAAGGCAAGGCGTTTGAAGCGGTGCCAGAGCGCCGCGCGGTATCTCGCGCTGCCCCGCGAGCTGGATCTGTAGCGGCTATCTCGGCGGAGATGGTGCCTCAACCCCAGAAGCGGCCTACGGCCGCCGACGCTGCGGGTAAGGTTGCAAAGTGGCCGACGCCGTCGACTTCAAAACCGCCAACGCGACGCTCAGCCGCTGACTCTGTGAAACGCAAACGGAGGCTCCGCAGCAATCTTCCGCCATTCCTCCGACCGCTATTCGACTGATTGACGGCTATAGGCGAAGCATATTCGCGAGTTTGCCCCGAGATGCGCACCGGTTCGCATGAAGAAGCGTTCCCAATACAAAGCTGGAAATCGGTTTTGATTCCATCAAACGCTGGTATGGCCCGACACGCCGGGGGAAACAGACGGCAATAAAAAAGCGCCGGAGAACCGGCGCTTTGCAGATTGAGAAATCGGTCGATCAGTTAAAGTTGCCGCCGCCATTCCACGAGGCCATCTTCGCGCCGTGTTTCGGCTCAAGCACAACCACCACCGTTCCCACCTTGACGCGATCATAAAGATCGATGGCGTCCTCATTGGTCATGCGAATGCAGCCTGAGGAAATCGAGGCACCGATATATTCCGGCTGGTTGGTTCCGTGGATCCGGAACAACGTATCCTTATTGCCCTGATAAAGATACAGAGCTCGCGCGCCGAGGGGGTTATCCGGCCCACCCGCCACGCGCGACGGCAGTCCCTCGATGCGCTTGTGAATGTCGGCGGTCGGAATCCAGTCCGGCCACTCACGCATGTTGCCGACCCTCGCCACGCCGGAGAACGCCAGCGCTTCCTCACCGACGGTGACGCCGTAGCGGATCGCCTTGCCGTTATCGAGCACGTAATAGAGGTAGTGGTTGTCGGAATCGACCATGATCGAGCCCGGCGCTTCCTTACGGTGATAATCGACGATCGCGCGGCGGAACGGCGCAGCCACCGGCGTTCTCGTGTAGGAGACCTTGGACAGCAACTCCTTGTCGCGCGGCTTGAAGTTGTTGGCGTTCGTGGCCTCGTAATGCGTGGCCTGCATGCAGCCCGACAGCATCAGGCCCGCAGCCAGAATCCCAAGTTTAATCCGAAGAGACGACATCGTTGTTTTCCAAATGCCCACTGAAATCCTGGCGACTTGCACCCCAGAAGCCAAGAATCTTCTAAACTCATTATTGTCGGAATTCCCTCGAATTGCAGCACTTAGAAGCCTCTGTCGCTATGCAAACTCGCGCCTGTGGTATTTTTGCCGCAAATGCCGATCCGCAAATCAGCGGCGCAGTATCTCAAGACGGTAGCAAGAAGCGTGTAATTGCTGGTTCCCAGCGCATCGGAATAACTGCATCCGCTGCAGCGGCGGCGCCTTGCCTGCTTTTCAATGCTGCGATTGGTTCCGATTCCAATATTTGCATTCCGTTGCGGGGGAAGCCCTTGCAAAGGTCGGGATCAATCGGCCACTAGACCTTCTACTAGACTTTCAAGTTCGTTTGCCGGTTCGCTACAAAGTGGCTGGCGAATGCCAAATTCAATCCACCAGCGTCACTTCAGATTGTTCGTGTCCACACCTTGAGTCGGTGCCGTTATCTTCGGAGGGGCCATGCTCTCGATCTTCGCGCCAGATGGCATGGCGCTGCGAAAGACCGGTCCGGTCGATCCCGCCGCGCTGCCCGACAGCGCCGTGTGGATCGATCTCGAGAACCCGACGCCGAGCGAGGACCGCGCCGTGGAGGGGCTCGCGGGGGTTGCGGTGCCAACCCGGGAGGACATGCAGGAGATCGAGATTTCCAGCCGCCTCTATGTTGAGAACGGCGCGCGCTACATGACGGCCAGTCTGATGTGCGGCAGCGAAACCGACCGCCCCCGCATCACCCCCGTCACGTTCATCCTGTCCGGCCATCGTCTCGTCACCGTGCGCTACGACGCGCTAAAACCGTTCGCTCTGGTGGAGAACAAGCTTGCGCGCGCGGCTGCACAGGGTTTGACCGGCGAGGGGGTGTTGCTCGAATTGCTCGATGCCGTGATCGATCGCTGCGCCGACATTCTGGAGCGCGCCGGCGCCGACATCGATCAAGTCAGCCACGACATTTTCGAGCCGAACGAATCCGCGCGCACTGGCCGTGCCAAACGCTATTCCGAAATCCTGATCGTAATCGGCCGCAAGGGCGATCTCACCTCGAAAGTTCGCGAGAGCCTGGTCTCGATAGGCCGTCTCGTCACCTTCGTCGCGACCGAATCCAACAGCATCAAATGGTCTAAGGCCATGCTCGCTCAGCTCAAGACGATGCAACGTGATGTCGCCTCGCTTTCCGATCACGCCTCTTATCTGTCGAACAAGACCACCTTCGTGCTCGATGCGATGCTTGGAGTTGTTAATCTCGAACAGAACAACATCATTAAACTGTTTTCGGTAATGGCTGTGGTGCTGATGCCGCCGACGCTGATCGCTTCGATCTACGGCATGAATTTCAAGATAATACCTGAGTTGAACTGGTCGCACGGCTATCCGTTCGCGCTCACCATGATGGTGATTGCTGCGGTGCTGCCCTACATGATCTTTAAATGGAAGAAGTGGTTGTAGGACCAACTCTCGAGCACCGGCCTTGCGACAGGGCTTGCCACAATTTTCCCCGTAAAATTTGAATGTTCGCCTGAACGCTTTCCAAGAAAAATTGCTGCCATAACCCGTGCATGACATCGCGGGAGTTACAATGGTTGAGAAAGTCGTAACAAGGGATCGCAACATCCTCGATTTTCGCAGCTATCAACGGTTGCGCAGATTTAGTGCGGACAATGCTGCGGTCGCTCCCATACGCACATGCCGGCATTGCGGTGCAGCGTTGCTCGAGGGTGAGAATGACGACGATTGTTCCAGCGCGGGTCTCGCTGCGCCGATATTGCGCGCGCCATCACGAAGGTCTTGCGCGGATTGAATTTAGCGTCCTCATCCCGGATACGCGATTTCACGTGATCTCGGATTTCCATGGCGGGAGCTATGGAGTCCGACGACGACTGCGGTTCCGGAAATGATACGTACCAATGGTGCTTGTCCGCGTCTGGTCTATACGTGTTGGCCGCCGTTGATGTGGATCTCCGCGCCGTTGACATATGAACTCGTCTCCGTACAGAGCACGTAGACGATTTTTGAGACTTCGTCCGGGGTGCCGAGGCGACGCAGCGGAATCTGGCGCTGGACGATCTTCTCGGTTCCAGGCGACAGGATCGAAGTGTCGATCTCGCCCGGCGCGATTGCATTAACGCGTACGCCGAGGCGGCCGAAGTCCGCCGCCATCTCGCGGGTCAGTGAGGCCAGCGCCGCTTTTGAAGTTGAATAGGCCGCGCCCGCGAACGGATGCACGCGCGAGCCGGCGATCGATGTGACGTTCACAACAGAGCCTTTCGCAGCCTTCAGTTCGCCGATCAGTCCGCGCGCCAGCATGATCGGCGCCATGAAGTTGACGCGGAATACCTTCTCCCAGGTCTCCATGTCGGTGTTCAGTGAGCCAAGCCGCGCGCCGCCCTCGCCCTTCGGCGAGATCGCGGCATTGTTGACCAGCGCGTGCAGCTTACCGCCTTCGAGCCGCGATCGGATCTCCTGGATGGCCAGCATCGTGTTTTCGGGGTCGGACAGGTCGACCTGAATGTGGTCTTCGGGGCCGGCATCCCAGGGGCACTGTTCCGGAAACGGATGCCGCGAGCAGGTGATGACCCGCCATCCCGCGCTGGAAAACCGGATTACGGTCGCGTGGCCGATGCCGCGGCTCGCGCCGGTCAGCAGCAATGTGCGGCGCGGCGCGTTGGGGTCGACCGCCGTCGCCATCTCGGTTCGAGGATTTGCTTTGTCGGGGGTCATGGGTACAGCCTTGTCTTGGTCCACGGAGCATCAGGCGCCGTGCGGCGGAATTCGATGCGGTCGTGCAGCCGGAATGGGCGGTCGTGCCAGAATTCGAATTGCGTCGGTGCGATCCGCCAGCCGCTCCAGCCCGGCGGTCGCGGCACACCGCCGATGATGTATTTTGCGGCTTCCTTCGCGATCGCCTGCTCGAACGCGAAACGGCTTTCCAGCGGCTGCGACTGCTTGCTGACCCAGGCGCCGATCTGCGCCTGCTTCGGACGCGTGGCGAAATAGGCATCGGCCTCCGCATCGGTGACGGGCGTCACGGGCCCGCGCACACGGACCTGCCGGCGTAGCGACTTCCAGTGAAACAACAATGCCGCTTTGGGATTTGCGGCGAGTTCGCGGCCCTTGGCGCTGGCGATGTGGCTGTAGAACACGAAGCCCCCGGCATCGAAGCCCTTCATCAGCACCATGCGCACATCAGGCAGGCCGTCGGCGTCTGTGGTAGCGAGCGCCATGGCATCGGGGTCGTTTGGTTCTGACGCGACGGCTTCCGCGAGCCACGCCGCGAAGAGGGCAAAAGGATCCTGGGCTTCCGTGAAATCACCGGACGTTAACTGGCTTGTGTTCTTGATGTCCGTGGTGTCGTTCATACGGGGTCCACAGGTTGCGCCGGTCTATCGTCGAAAGTCCGTTGCGGTCCTTATACAGGGCAAACCTGTATAGGGCACGTCTGCGCGTTGGCCTATCCGCGATCGGACCCTTCGCCGCCATCGTGGCAGCGATCATGATCGGGGCTACGACCGGAGGCTGCAGTATGGCACGGAATCAAGCGGCGTTCGCGCAGATGGGAGACGACGAGGCTACCGGATCGATCGCAGCGCTCTCCCATGCGCGTCCGACGGACACCGATCTTGCTTTCGCGCGCACAGCCGCCTCCGACGTGCTGACTAAAGGGAATAAGGATGCGAGCCAGCCATGGGAAAACCCCTCGACCGGCGCGCGGGGCTCGGTGACGCCGCTGGCACAGGCCTATAGCGCCGAGGGGCGCACTTGCCGTGATTTTTTGGCGAGTTACGTTAACGGAAAGTCCGAAAGTTGGTTGCAGGGGGCGGCGTGCAGAGCCCGCGGCGGTCAGTGGGAAATCCAATCCCTCAAACCCTGGCGAAGCTGATGCAGAACGGCAGCTGCGAATAGCTGAACCACCTCGTTGCAAAAATGCCACGGATACCCCAAATGATAGGCACGGTGGGTCCGGGGGCTCATTGTCCAGATTCCTGAAGGAGACGGTACGGATGCGCGACCCCTATGAGGTCTTGGGGGTGCAGCGGGGCGCCAGCGCCGCGGCGATTAAAAGTGCTTTTCGCAAGCTCGCGAAGAAGCACCACCCTGACGCCAACACGAACGATCCCAAGGCCGCCGAACGGTTCGCGGAGGTGAATTCCGCCAACGAGATCCTAGGCGACGAGGTCAGACGCAAGCAGTTTGACCGGGGCGAGATCGACGCAGACGGCAAGCCGCGCTTTCAGGGTTTCCCGGGCGGTGGAGGTCGCGCTGGCGCGCGGCCGGGCGGCGGTTTCGAGCAGTACGGCTTCCGCGGTGGCGGTGGCCCCGGGGGTGATGGTGGCGGGTTTGAGGACATTATCAACAGCATGTTCGGCGGCGCGCGGGGTGGACGCCGGCCGGGCGCGCAGGCGTTTGATTTTGAGTCCAGCACGTTCGGTTCGCCTGATCTCGATCTCAATATCGCCATGACAGTAACGCTCGAGGAGTCGGTCAAAGGTGGCGAGAAACGCATCCGCCTGCCCAGCGGCAAGGAACTCAATGTCAGAATTCCGGCCGCCGTAACGTCGGGCCAGCAGATTCGGCTGAGAGGGCAGGGCGACACCGTGCCCGGACATCGCCCCGGTGATCTCCTGATCACGGTGACGGTCGCCCCGCATCCGTTCTTCAAGATCGACGGGGGCGATTTGCGCGCCGAGCTGCCTATCACGCTCTATGAGGCGGTGCTGGGCAGCAAGGTGCGGGTGCCGACGCTCGGCGGCGCAGTTGAACTGTCTATCCCGAAGAACACTTCGGGCGGTCGCACCTTTCGCCTCAAGGGCAAGGGCATCCCGAAGGGGGGGGCCTCCGGCGATCTATTCGTTACGACGCGAATCGTCCTGCCCGACGGCAATGACGCCGAGCTTGAGGCGCTCATGGAGAAGTGGCGCGAGGCGCGCTCCTACAGCCCCCGGCGCGATCTCGGTTAGCGCGTGTGCGTCGGGGAGCCTGATCACGCGATGCCTTGGCCGGGATTTTCATCCGGCTGTCGCGCTACCGTGCCCGAGGATGCTCGGCCCATTTAAGTCTTTCCTCAACTGGCCACGCTGCTCGCTCCGGTGGGAGGGCGTTTTTTTGCGGCGGATAGCTGCAAAACCCAACGTTCTTTGACTGTCGGCTCTATTGCAGTTGTCGACGAGCCCCCGTTCGCCTTTCTGAACGCTTAATCTCGTTTGAACCGATCGCGGCCTGCATCTCCTCATAAAGTTCAAGTTTCGCCATTTCCAGGAGGAGTTTTACCAAGCCGAGATCGAGTTGGCAGGACATTTCCCAAGCGTCATCGATCAATTGCTCAACCGCTGCATATCTTTCGAGACGAACTAACATTGTCGTGCCGCTCCAACGGGTATGGCCATAAAAAATGATTGCTAGTGATCGAATCCGCCGAACACTCGGCACCGAAACGGGCCTGAGTTTTTTGGCTAAGCACGAAGCCGCTGATCCGCTTCAGGTTGGGCGACAATGGCTTGGGCGACATTGCCCCGCATTTCCTGAAGTTTCTGCAGCGTGCGTCGATCGAACGCCGCGGTAACGGCAATAATTGAATCTTTCCCGATCTGCTGCGGCAATCCGAGGGGGGTCACGCGAAAGTTCAATTGCACCAAGCGAAGAAGCCATAATGGATTCATCTCGATGATGATCTTTCCGACGCCGCTCGCTAGGCCCCATTCGACGATAGACGACAAAAGCAGGTTTCCGGCCGGGCTCAAAATGCGCCCGCGATCGCGATGTTCTCGCGTCACGCAATAGCGCGTCCATTCCCAAATATGAGGTCCTACAGGGAAATCGCCTTCGCACAAGTGCGGAAGCACCTCCGTGAGGAGGTGTGGGCGCATCGATGGCAACATCCGTTGATATCCAAGGACGCGATCGTCTTCGATGTAGAGCATGTGGAGTGCGCGCCCGTCGTCGAACTGGTCGATCTCTCGGCCGTCAGGCTTGCGCAGATCTTCCCACCCCATTTCGTCGACAAAAACATTGTGACGCAATCGATAGGCCTGTTCCATCTCGCACTGATAGGCACCGATATTCTCAGCCGTTACGATGTGAATCATTGAAGTTCTCCGCCCATGTCTACGCCGAGTTAGGGCGAAGGAAGGGCGGCGAACAAGTACGGGAATCCGTACCTTGACCTATCGGATAAGGTTATGTCTGAGCGCGGTCGCGACGGTCTGGGTGCGGTTCGTGGCGTTCAGTTTGGCGCGAAGCTGACGTGCGATCTTGTCGACGAGGTGTTCTGAGACCTTCAGAATAACACCGATTTCCCAATCACTTTTTCCTTCCGCCATCCACTGCAGGATATCCATTTCTCGCGGAGTCAGATTCACTGGGGCTGAGTTATATTTTTGCGCGAGGGCTCGCGCGAAAGCGTGCATGGCGATGAGTTGTAGCTGTCGCCGCACCTTGGGGGGGACTTCAGCACGCTCACTTGCCAGGGAGAAACCGGCCGTTTGACCATCGAGGGTGATCATCGGAACAGTGAATCCGCACCCGAGATTAAACTCGCGCGCTTCCCCCATGATGCGCGTCGGCGTTGGTGTGTTCCGATAAGTTGGTTCAAGCTCGGACCATAGAAATGGTTCCGTGGATGTGTTGACCCGATGGATGGTGGGATCGTCGAAAAGATAACCTTGCGTGAAATAGCGCTCGCTCCACGCTTGCGGCCATTGATGCAAAACGACATTTGAGATTTGCTGCTCTGCAGTCATCCCTGGAACGGGAATGATGCCTGCGAGCACATGCGAAAAGCCGAACGGGCGCGCGACGTCAACAACGACATCGGCTATCTGTGCCAGGGTCGAAGCCTTATCAAGTCTCGCAATACAAGTTAGGGTATCGTCCAGCGTCTGTCGCGACATTCCGGCCCCCGAACTGCCTATATAGGCGGCTGAGTACACTATCGAGCGACATTTGGATTAATTGCAACTGTTGTATGATGCGGCGTGTCGCTACGGCCGCTACAGCTAGGGCTTGGCTGCCCGGGTAACTTGGCGATTTCCTCAAAGTTCCCTAGATTCATCAGCTTCGCGATCCGTTCGCCTTGATCGTTGTCCAAATCTAGCGGTTCTGATTCGCTGCGCGGGTCAACCGTGTTGTCCGACCTTAGTTGAAATTGGAAGCGATGTTTTGAGCCAGTCGACGACGGTTTGCAGTTCCGCGATTCGGTAGGGACAATATTGGAGCATTTTTCGAAACTCACGGAATTTATTTTAGTACGGGGCGTTACGAATGGGTAGTGATATCGCGGCAGGCCGATGACCTGAAAACGCCCCTTGCGGTCCGGGATGCGATATTGGCAGGCGAGCGGCTTCATAGCCTCTGTATTTCCGCTGAACCAATAGTGTATATGCGGTCATCAACCATCACCGCCTGTCCGACCTCGGGTCGGGCGTCAACGGCCCTCACGGCCTTGCAAGTGAAAACATGGAATGACTTCGTTGATTCTAATCGGTCGTCAGTCCAGCCGCCCTTGATATGCCCACCATCTATTACATCCGTCACGGCAAGACCGAATGGAACGCCCTCGGCCGCTTCCAGGGCCTCCAGGACATTCCGCTCAATGATCTCGGCCGCGCCGAGGCGACGAAAGCCGGGGACATTCTGCGCAAGCTGCTTGCGCGTGAGGATCGCGATCCCGTCGGATTGGGTTTCGTCACCAGCCCGCTTGTCCGCGCGCGCGCTACCATGGAACTGACGCGCGGCGTATTGAACCTGCCGCTTCATGACTATTCCGTCGACGATCGGTTGCGCGAGGTCGGTTACGGGCATTGGGAAGGTCTGACCCTGGCGGAGATGAGGGTCGCCAATCCCGATGTCTATGCCGCCCGTGAGGCTGATAAATGGAGCGTGGCGCCGCCGGGCGGCGAAAGCTACGCCTCAGCCACCTCGCGGTTGCACGACTGGTATCATTCGCTAAGGTCCGCCACCGTCGCGGTCGCGCATAGCGGCACGGCGCGGGCGCTGATGGTCGTGATGGGGCTTCAGACTGCGAAAGCAGCTGCCAGTCTGCGCATCGAGCAGGGTGCGGTGTATGTGCTCGGCGAGGATGGACTGGCCAAGCATAGTTAAGCAAGAAACCGCGCTTTCCCGGCGGTTCCATAGTCTGAGGTGACAGAGCGGCCGAACCGCAAGCCGGAAAGTTGCGATTTGCGCAACATGCCGCTACGAGAAGTAGCGGTTTCGCGCTTTGGATTATCGATGTCTCACAATACCTTCGGTCATCTGTTCCGGGTCACGACCTTTGGCGAAAGCCACGGGGTAGCAATTGGCTGCGTGGTCGACGGTTGCCCGCCGCAGCTCGCCCTAACGGTCGAGGAGATCCAGCGCGATCTCGACCGCCGCCGTCCCGGCCAGTCGCGTTTTACGACACAGCGGCAGGAGCCGGATGCGGTGAAGATTCTGTCGGGTGTTATGGCGGATCCCGAGACCGGTCAGCAGGTGACGACGGGTACGCCGATCGGACTTTTGATCGAGAACGCCGACCAGCGCTCAAAAGATTATTCCGACATCAAGGACAAGTTTCGCCCCGGCCATGCCGACTTCACCTATGAGGCAAAGTACGGTCTGCGCGACTATCGGGGGGGTGGGCGCTCCTCGGCGCGCGAGACCGCGATGCGGGTCGCGGCCGGAGCGATCGCGCGCAAGATCGTCCCCAATATGACCGTGCGCGGCGCGCTGGTACAGATGGGCCCGCACAAGATCGATCGTGAGAAATGGGATTGGGACGAGATCGCGCGGAATCCGTTCTTCTGTCCCGATAGGGACAAGGCCGCGTTCTTCGAGAGCTATCTCGATGGCATCCGCAAGAGTGGCTCATCCATCGGCGCCGTGGTTGAGGTGGTGGCCGAAGGGGTGCCGGCAGGACTCGGCGCGCCGATCTATGCCAAGCTCGACGGCGACCTTGCCGCGGCGCTGATGAGCATCAATGCGGTCAAGGGCGTCGAGATCGGTGCTGGCTTTGGTGCGGCCGCGCTGACCGGTGAAGAGAATGCCGACGAGATGCGCAGTTCTTCGTCCAATATGGGCAACCACGGTCCGGTGTTCACCTCGAACCATGCCGGCGGCATTCTCGGCGGCATATCCACCGGCCAACCCGTTGTGGCGCGGTTCGCGGTGAAGCCGACCTCGTCCATCCTGTCGCCGCGCAAGACCATCGATCGCAACGGCACCGATACCGATATCCTCACCAAGGGCCGTCATGATCCTTGCGTCGGCATCCGCGCCGTACCGGTGGGAGAGGCCATGGTGGCCTGCGTCCTGGCGGATCATTTCCTGCGACACCGAGGGCAGGTCGGCGCGCGCTAGAGCCTTTCCGCGTCTGATTGAATCACAAACGAAGCTCCAGATTGTTGTTTTGACGCGTTTTCTTCACGCGAACCGGTATCCACTTCGCTCAAAATCGCTACAGGACGTGGCCCGCAGGACGAGAGCCGATCTATCGGCTCAGACTCGTGCCTCCAGCACCAGGTTAAACGGTGTTTCCGCCGCGCGGCGTAACTGAGAGAAACCGGCAGCCTTGGCGACCTCGCGGAGCCGGGTCTCGCCGGCTTGCGCGCCAAGCGCGAGGCCGACCTCTTGGGCCATCGACGCTGGCGTGCAAACCATGGTGGACGCCGCGTAGAACAGCCGGCCAACCGGATTGAGGTTGTCTTCCAGTTTGTCCTGGGCGAACGGCTCGACCAGCATGCAGGTGCCGTCCTTCGCCAGCGTCACCCGGACGTGGCTGAGCGCGCCGACCGGGTCGCCCATGTCGTGCAGGCAATCGAAGAAGCATACCAGATCGTAGTCGTTGGCCGGATACGTCTTGGCGGTGGCGACTGCGAAGGTGACGCGCTGGCTCAAACCCTCGCTGGCTGCGGCGGCTTGTGCGGCGGCGATCGAGCCCGGATGGGCGTCGAAGCCGAAGAAATGCGAATTCGGATAAGCCTTGGCCATCAGCAGCGTCGAAATGCCATGGCCGCAGCCGACATCGGCGACCTTGGCGCCGCGTTCGAGTTTGGCAACCACGCCGTCGAGCGCGGGCAACCATTCCTGCACCAGATGATGCTTGTAGGTTGTACGGAAGAAGCGCGCGGTGCCGCAGAACAGGCATTCGGCGCGGTCGTTCCAGCCGACGCCTTTGCCGCTCTTGAAGGCTTCCGAGACCTTCGGCTCATCGAGCATGATCGCAGCCATCATGTCGCCGATCGCGCCCATGAACACCGGGCTGTCGTCGTCGGCGAACACCATCGCCTGTTCCGGCAGCATCGAGAACGTCTTCGTCGTTGCGTCATACTCGACGTAACCCGATGCAGCCTGCGCCGACAGCCATTCGCGCACGTAACGCTCAGTAGTGCTGGTGGCTTGCGCCAGTTCGGCTGATGTCATCGGGCCTTTGTTTGCCAACGCCTTGTAGAGCCCGAGGCGGTCGCCGGTGCGGATCAGGGCTGCATTGGCGGCCGCGCCGATATCGGTGACCATCTTGCCCATGAATTGATGCAGTCGATCCATATTCACGTCCATGAAAGCCTCCTGTGAAGTTTCATCCTGGGTCCATCGACTTGCCTTGATACGCGCGAGCCATGGCGTTGGAGGAAGCGATACCTCCGGATGACAAACGGAGCCCCTCGGTCGTGGGTCATTGTACGCCGCGAACGGTTCACCGCCGGCGTGAAAATTTCGCGACCAGTTCGATGTGCGGCGAATGTCGGAATTGGTCGACGGGCGTTACAGTCTCCAGGTTGTAGCCTCCATCGATGAGGATGCGCGCGTCACGCGCAAATGTCGCCGTGTTGCACGACACCGCGACAACGACGGGAATCCTGCTGGCTGCGAGTTGTTTGCTTTGCGCCTCTGCGCCCTTCCGGGGCGGATCGAAGACCGCCGCATCGAGGTCACGCAGTTCCTGGGCCATCAACGGGCGGCGGAATAGATCGCGAATCTCGGCCTTGATCGGTTTCAGCCCGGGGACTGCTGTCGCCTTCTGTAACGCCGCCACTGCGGCTGCGTCGCTGTCGAAGGCCGCGATCCGCGCTCGGGCCGCCAGGCGCAGCGCGAATGGGCCGACGCCGCAGAACAGATCGGCGATATGCCTGGCCTTGCCGCAATGCGCGGCGACCCGGGCCGCCAGCGTTTCTTCGCCGGCGACCGTCGCCTGTAGGAATGAGCCCGGCGGAAGGACAAGCCGGGACGCGCCGATCTCGATCATAGGCGGCGCGCGCATCAGCACCAGTTCGCCGTGGCGGGTCAGCCGGGCCAGCCGGTGCGCCTCTGCGATACGCGATAGTGTTGCGACCAACGCGGCGGGCAGTTGTCCGGAGCCGCGGACGTCGACATCGAGGCCATTGCAGGTCGCGGTCACCTGGATATCGAGCGGCTTGTTCGCAGGCTTCAACGCTTCGGCCAGCTCACGCGCTGCATCAATCGCGCCGTGGAGGGCAGGGTCGAGCACCGGGCACGCATCGATCGGCACGATGGCATGGCTGTTCGGTGCGGAGAAGCCCACGCGCAGCTTGCCGTCGTCGCTCCGGGCATGGAGGGTAATCCGCCGGCGGCCGGCGCCATGCGCGTCGATGAGTTCGTCCACCGCACAGTCGATGCGGGCCTGTGCCAGCGTGTCGATCACGATCTGCCGCTTCCAGGCGCGGTAGGCCTCCGGCCGCCAGTGCTGGATCGCACAGCCCCCGCATGCGCCAAAGTGAGTACAGAACGGCGCGATCCGATCCGGGCTCGCTGTCTCGATGCGGAGGAGGCGCGCGCGGTCTCCATGGCCGGCGAGCGGTTCGATCTCGACGGCTTCTCCGCCCAGTGTGTAAGGGACATAAACGTTGCCGCCATCGGTCAGGGCGACACCGTCGCCGCGATGGCCGACGTGATCGATGGTCAGGTGTTTGGTCATGCGGTGCACGAGTTCTGGAAGAGAGACGTCGTCATTGCGAGGAGCACTTGCGACGAAGCAATCCAGTTTTTGCTACGACAATCTGGATTGCTTCGCTGGCGCTCGCAATGACGGCAATGTGTTCAGCCACGCTTGGCACCCAGGAAGAATTCGATGTTGCCGTCGCCGCCTGGGATCGGGGACGGGAAAATCTCTATATCGCGGCATCCCAGAGTCGCCGCGAAGGCAGCGATATCGTTGCACACCGCCCGATGCACCGCTGCATCGCGGACGATGCCCTTTTTGACCGCGACACGCGGCGCCTCGAATTGTGGCTTGATCAACACGAGCAGATGCATCGGAGCTGCCGCCAGCGACAATGCGACCGGAAGGATGGCTTTCAACGAAATAAAGCTCGCATCCATCACCACCACGTCCGGCCGTTGCGGCAGCCGCGTGCCCTCCAGCGAGCGGATGTCAGTGGACTCCATCGACACCACCCGGGGATGACCGCGCAGGCTCGGATGCAGTTGATCGCGGCCGACATCGACGGCGAACACCAGCGACGCACCCTCGCTCAGCAGCACTTCGGTGAAGCCGCCGGTCGAGGCGCCGACATCAAGACAGATATGGTTCTCGATTTCGATCGGATACTTCGCGAGCGCGCCGGCAAGCTTCACGCCGCCGCGCGACACGTAAGGGTGCGCGGGTCGCGCCTCGATCGCGGCATTGACGTCAATCGTCTCGGAAACTTTTGTCACCGCCTTTCCGTCGGCGGTAACGAACCCGGCCTCGATCGCGGCTTGAGCCCGCGCCCGGCTTTCGAACAGGCCGCGCTCGACCAGCAGAACGTCGGCTCGCTTGCGAGCGTGGGGTCCGGTATTGTCGCGCTTCGCCATGGTGAGCTCAAAGCCTTGAGACCGGCCGGAAACCGATCCGATGCGCGCGGACGATTTATATCGTCTTCATTGCGAAGAGCACTTGCGACGAAGCAATCGGGTCTTCGCGTGCAACGCTGGATTGCTTGGCCCAGCGCAAAATTGGCAAGGGCCAATTTTGTCGCGTGCGTGCAATAACGGCGCGCGCATCATGTGATACTCAGGCCAGCTTGACGGTCTCGGCGCTGACGTCCTTGCCGAGTGCCTCGAATACCTTGGCGACGATGCCTTTGGCATCAAGCCCGGCGTGAGCGTACATCGCGGTTGGGGTATCGTGGTCAAGGAACTCGTCGGGCAGGATGATCGAGCGTACCCGCACCAGGCCGCTGTCCAACGCGCCGTTATCCGTCAGCGTCTGCAACACGTGGGAGCCGAAGCCTCCAACCGAGCCTTCCTCGATCGTGACAAGCACATCGTGGTCCCGCGCGAGTTTCAGCACCAGGTCAACGTCGAGCGGTTTCATGAAACGGGCGTCGGCGATGGTGGTGGACAGGCCATGCGCTGCAAGTTCGTCGGCCGCCTTTTCGCATTCGGCAAGACGGGTGCCGAAAGACAATAGCGCGACCTTGCTGCCGTAGCGGACGATGCGGCCCTTGCCGATCGGAAGCGGAACGCCGACCTCCGGCATTTCGACGCCGCGGCCTTCGCCGCGCGGATAGCGTACCGCGCTGGGGCGGTCGTTGATCGCGACCTGCGTCGCCACCATATGCACCAGCTCGGCCTCATCGGACGCCGCCATGATGACCATGTTCGGCAGGCAGCCGAGAAAAGCGTTGTCGAACGAGCCGGCGTGTGTCGCGCCGTCGGCGCCGACGAGGCCGGCGCGGTCGATGGCGAAGCGCACGGGGAGCGACTGGATCGCCACGTCGTGCACCACCTGATCGTACCCACGTTGCAGGAATGTCGAATAGATAGCACAGAACGGCTTGAAACCCTCGGTAGCGAGGCCGGCGGCGAACGTCACAGCGTGCTGCTCGGCAATGCCGACATCGAAGGTGCGTTTCGGGAAAGCCTTGTTGAAGATGTCGACGCCGGTGCCGGACGGCATCGCCGCGGTGATGGCGACGATCTTGTCGTCCTTCTCGGCTTCCTTGACGAGACTCTGGCCGAATACGTTCTGATAGGCGGGTGCGTTCGGTTTCGATTTGGACTGCGCGCCGGTGGAGATGTCGAACTTGACCACGGCGTGATACTTGTCGGCGGCGGCCTCCGCTGGCGGATAGCCCTTGCCCTTCTGGGTCACGACGTGAACCAGGATCGGGCCGTTCTCCATGTCGCGGACGTTCTTCAGCACCGGCAACAGGTGATCGAGGTTGTGACCGTCGATCGGGCCGACATAGTAGAAGCCGAGTTCCTCGAACAGCGTGCCGCTGTTGGTCATGAAGCCGCGCGAATATTCCTCGACGCGCTCGGCGCGGTCGGCGATCATTTTAGGCAGGTGCTTGCCGAGCTGCTTGGCCGCCTCGCGCAGCGAGCGATAGGTCTTGCCGGAGTATAGCCGTGACAGATAAGCGGACATTGCGCCAACAGGCGGCGCGATCGACATGTCGTTGTCGTTGAGAATGACAATCAGCCGCGAGTTCATCGCGCCGGCATTGTTCATCGCCTCATACGCCATGCCTGCGGACATTGCGCCGTCGCCGATCACGGCGATGACGTTGTTCTTGCCGCCGGAGAGGTCGCGCGCCACCGCCATGCCGAGGCTGGCGGAGATTGAGGTCGAGGAATGCGCGGCGCCGAACGGGTCGTAGTCGCTTTCGGTGCGCTTGGTGAATCCGGATAGGCCGCCGCCGGTGCGCAGCGTGCGAATGCGGTCGCGACGGCCGGTCAGGATCTTGTGCGGATAGGCCTGATGGCCGACATCCCAGATGAGCCGGTCGCGCGGAGTATCGAAGACGTAGTGGATGGCCGTGGTGAGTTCGACCACGCCGAGACCGGCACCGAAATGCCCCCCCGTCACAGAAACCGCGTCGATCGTCTCCAGGCGCAACTCGTCCGCAATCTGCCGGACCTGCTCCACCTTGAGCTTGCGCAGGTCGGCGGGGGTGCGGATGGTGTCGAGAAGCGGGGTCTTATTGAAAGCGGTCACTGCGACATTTCCAATCTTGCATGTCCGGGAGCGGCAAACGGACGCTGGCGTGGTCACGCATAAAGCGTCCAAGAGCCACGAAACCTCCCGCGCTGAGAAACGTGAGTCCGAAGTTTACCTGATGCTCCGGCCGGGAATTATGATAGGCGTCACTATGTGTCGGATCGCGTAGTCCAATCATTTTTGCAAGCTGCTTGAAGCACTTACTCCACTTGAGCGCCAGCGGCGGAGCCGGTTCGCATCGTTCCAGAAGCATTTACACCAAACCCGCCGCTAAAGCCAACGGGCACCCCCTTTCACTCGAGTAGAGGTGACTCTGCCGCAGGTTCAAGAGTTCCTGAACCGGGCTACTGAAATGTTAACGTGGTCGAGGAGCGTAGGTTGCAGCCTTGGAAGCCCTCGCGGGACCACAATAAAATGACAATTCATTCAAGGGTTTTTAATACCTCTTATAACGCTGACCTTTTGACAGATCATATGAAGAGCATGCCATAGTGATCCGTCCGACTTCCCGCGACGCGCGGTGCTTCACTATACGTCGAGCGGCTCGGTGCCTGTGACCTGACCGGAAGCATCCGTGGTAATTTTCTCCACCCTTGCTTCTGCCCGGCACAACAACTCCTCGCAGCGCCGTTTCAGCGCTTCTCCGCGCTCATAGATTGCGACCGATTCCTCGAGCGCGACCTTGCCGTCCTCCAGGCGCTTGACGATCGATTCGAGTTCCTCAATGGCATGCTCGAAGGAAAGCGTCTTCACGTCAGCAGGGGCATTTTCGGCCATCTGGGTTTTCCCGACTCGATTGTTTGGGCGGATTATGACGTTTTTCGGGAATATCGCGGCACATTGTCACGCACCCATGAGTGCGGCGACATGCGCGGCCACCGAATCCTGCAATCCTTTTAGATCATAGCCGCCCTCGAGCACCGAAACAATTCGACCGCCTGCCGTCGCGTCAGCGATATCCATCAATTTGCGGGTCACCCATCCGAAATCGCTCGCGGACAGATTGAGATTGGCCAATGGATCGCGACTGTGCGCGTCAAAGCCTGCGGAGATTACCAAGAGTTCCGGCGCGAATTTCTCGAGCCGAGGAAGGATCAAGTTGTCGAACGCGGAACGAAATTTGGCCCCACCGTCGCCGGACGCCAACGGCGCATTGACGATGGTGTCGTGATCGCCGCGTTCGCTGATGGCGCCGCTGCCCGGGAACAGCGGCATCTGGTGCGTCGAGCAGTACATGACCGATCGGTCGGCCCAGAAAATATCCTGCGTGCCGTTACCGTGATGCACGTCGAAGTCCACCACCGCCACGCGGTCGATCCCGTGCTTGCGCTGGGCATGCCTCGCCGCGATGGCTGCCTGGTCGAACAAGCAGAAGCCCATCGCTCTACCGGTCTCGGCATGATGTCCGGGAGGGCGCGTGGCGACGAACGCGTTGCTCGCATCGCCGGCGATGACGGCTTCTGTTGCCGCGATCGCGCCGCCGACGCCGCGCATCGCCGCCTCCCATGTCCCCGGCGACATTGAGGTGTCGCTGTCGAGATAAACCAGACCATCTGTCGGCGAGAGATGCCGGAGTTCTCCGATATAATGCTCGTTGTGGCAGAGAGCGACTGAATCCAGCGATCCTTCGGGGGCCTCGCCGCGCGTCAGATTCCTGAAGCGATCTCCGGTCAGCACCTCCTCGATGGCACGAATCCGATCCGGCCGCTCCGGGTGACCGGGCGGCGTCAGATGACCGAAACTGGCAGCATGCGTGAGAACCAGCGTTGTCATGCAGTATCCTGGCCGCCACGTCGGCATCGCGGGGCAGCGAAAGTCGATGGTATCGGGTTGGGCGAGGTTCCGAAAGTGCGCGTTGGCGCCTCATGTTACCATGGCTGGCGCGGCAAGAGCGAGGGCGAACCGCGGCTTGCGCTTTAGTCCTCCATGCAGGCGGGAGCCTCGTGAATCTCGCTATCGCTCGTCATCGCTTCTTGCGGGCGAAGAACGCCTGGAATGCAGCGATCGCTTCCTCCGAGCGCAACCGCTCCCCAAACAGACGGCTTTCCAGGTCGATCCGGCGCGTCAGCTCCTCCGGCTGCGGTTTCAGAAGCTTGCGCGAAAGCGCGACGGCTTCCGCCGGCAGTGCGCAGATTTCGCGGGCGATCTTTTCGGCCTCGGCCGCGGCTTCGCCCGGCGCGACCACGGTATTGACGAATCCCGCCTCGCGAGCCTCATTCGCGTTGAGTGTGCGCCCCATCACCAGCATGGCGAAGGCGCGCTGATAACCGATCGACTGTGGCGCGAGCAGGCTGGATGCGCCTTCCGGAACCAGACCGAGATGGATGAAAGGAGTCGAGAATGTTGCCGAGCTTCCGGCGAGAACGTAGTCGCAATGGAACAGCATGGTGGTGCCGATGCCGACGGCGATACCTTCCACCGCTGCGATCAGGGGCTTGGTATTCTGCACTAGCGAGTAGAGGAATTTCACCGCATCGGAAGCGCGTTCATCGCCGCCAGAAGTGCCGTCCTTCAGGAAATCGTCGAGGTCGTTGCCTGCCGTGAACACGCCAGAGTTGCCGGTGATGACGATGCAGCGGATCACCGGATCGTTCTGCGCGCTGTCGATGGCACCGCTCATCGCGCGATACATGTCCCGGGTGATCGCGTTCTTCTTCTCGGGGCGTTGCAGAGTGATGACGCGGATGGCGTCATTGTCGCTGACCAGGAGATGTCCCATGGGTTCGAGCCTGTCGGTGTCGCGGGAATTCAGTCCAGCAAGATTGCCTCGGCGCTGTTGATGGCTTCTGCGCCGTCGATCACCGTGCGCTCCAGCGCTGGAGCCTGCACAGCGACATTCTCGGCGAAGAAGCGCGCCAGCGTAACGTAACGCAAAGGGTCGCCGAACCCCTCGCTGGAATCGCGCGCTGCGAGAGCTTCTTCCGCGAGTTTGCATCCACCGAGCGTCGACCCGAACAGCCGCAGATACGGCGTCGCGCCGGCCAGCGCATCGTTTGGCGAGGAGGCCAGCCGCTCCAGAATCCAGTTGCTCGCGCGTTCGAGCGACCCAAGCGCATCGCGCAGTCTTGTACCGGCCGTGCCGAACGCGGGATCGTTCGAGGCTTCGACGCGCGCGACGATCTTGGACAGTTCGTCGAGAAGAGCGCGCACCGCAGCGCCTCCGTCCGCCCCCAGCTTGCGTGTCACCAGATCGATCGCCTGGATGCCATTGGTGCCTTCGTAGATCGAGGTGATGCGCGCGTCGCGATAATGCTGCGCCGCGCCGGTCTCCTCGATGAACCCCATGCCGCCGTGAACTTGAATGCCGAGCGAGGCCACCTCGTTGCCGGTGTCCGTCGAAAAGGCCTTTGCGATCGGCGTCAGAAGTGCGCCGCGGGCGACCGCGGCCGCGTGCACCTCGGGATCGGTCGCGCGCGCCGCGACATCCAGTGCGACGGCGGTGGCGTAGCAGATGGAGCGGGCGGCGGCGGTGAGGGCGCGCATCTGCATCAGCATACGTTTGACGTCGGGATGTACGATGATGGTGTCCATGCCGTCGCCGGATACGCCGACGGCGTGTCCCTGTCTGCGCTCCCGCGCATAAGCGAGCGCCTGCTGGTAAGCACGTTCCGCAATGCCGACGCCCTCGAGTCCGACGGCGAGCCGGGCCTGATTCATCATCGTGAACATGCACCGCATGCCGCGATTTTCCTCGCCGATCAGATAGCCGACGGCGCCGCCGTCGTCGCCCAGGGTCATGGTGCAGGTCGGTGAGGCGTGGATGCCGAGCTTGTGCTCGAGGCCGCTAACGTGGATGTCGTTTCGCGCGCCGAGCGAGCCGTCGGCGTTGACGAGGAATTTCGGAATCAGGAACAGCGAGATTCCCTTGGTTCCGACGGGCGCATCGGGCAGTCGCGCAAGCACGAAATGCACGATGTTCTCGGTCATGTCGTGGTCGCCATAGGTGATGAAGATCTTGGTGCCGAAGATGCGGTAGCTACCGTCGGGGGCGCGTTCGGCCCGGCTGCGCAGGGCGCCGACATCCGAGCCCGCCTGCGGCTCGGTCAGTTGCATCGTGCCGGTCCAGTCGCCGGACACTAGTTTTTCGAGATAGATCGCCTTCAGCGCGTCGCTGCCATGGGTGTGCAGCGCTTCGATCGCGCTGAGTGTCAGCAGTGGACACAGGCCGAAGGCGATATTCGCCGCGCTCCAGATTTCGGTGCAGGCGGCGTTGATCGCAAGCGGTAGCCCCTGTCCGCCGAAATCCTCCGGCCCCGAGACGGCGTTCCAGCCCGCCGCCGTCCAGCGCCGGTAGGCGTCGGCCCAGCCGGGCGCGGTTGTCACGTGCCCATCGTCCAGCCTCGCGCCATGCTGGTCTCCGGCGCGGTTGAGCGGCGCCAAAACCTCGCTCGCGAACCGGCCCGCCTCTTCCAGTATCGCGGCCGTGATCTCAATATCGAAGTTTCCGTAGTAACCAGCCCCGACCGCGTCCTTCAGCCCGGCGCCGTGGTTGAGTGCAAGGAGCATGTCGCTGATCGGAGCGCGATAGGTCATGACGGTGCCTCGGGAGCAAGGGCCTGACAGGGGAGGGCCTCCTGTCATATTATGAGTCGAGAGCAGTCTTTCCACCAAAACGCGCGGCTCTCAACCTTTCCAGGAAGGCGGGATGCGGTCCCGCGTTGACGGGAAGGGGTTTGAAATGAATGGGTCCAACCTTTTTAGGCGTCGCCGGCCGGTTGAAAAGACACGGCACTGTCTGTAGACCGGCGGGGCTCGAGAAAGTCTGCGAGACTATGTTCCGTGCATTTTCGGGCCGTTGGGGCGTAGCCAAGCGGTAAGGCAGGGGATTTTGATTCCCCCATTCGGAGGTTCGATCCCTCCCGCCCCAGCCATCCAGTCCGATATTTTCCGAAATCTCCAAAGAATTAGCGAAAGTGCCCGCCAATAGCGGGTTTTTGTGCATTCAGCTTTCACTTACGCTCGCTCGCTCTACGGTCATAGGCAATTGAAATGCCAAAAGTCTCCGGCTCACGCTCCGAATATTCCCGTTTATGGGAAGCCGGGACCGGAGATATAGTTCGATCCAGACTGCCGCCTGAAGGTCACAGTGCTTTCCTGGGCACCACGATGCTTTTAACCCTTGTTCGAAAAGAAACAGCAAAATCGAGGAGTATCCTACTGCAGATTGTCACCTTGAATCGAATTAGATCGCGCCGGCCTGGTATCGCTTGGACACGTAATCGCGAAGGTGGCCTTGCGCAAAGCCGACCTTAAGGTCAGCGATCGCAATCTAAACTGCTATCGTGCCTTCCGTTGCTCAAACCACGAGAGCGGCAACATTTTAGGGATTGCCCCCAAGGTCAGCGTGCTTGCTCCTCCTGCAATTGCGGCTTCCGTGATTGTCGGTGCTAGGAACGCGAGGCGGAGCTGCTGGCGGATAATTTTAGGGTGGAGTCTGACCTCTCTAGCGAGCGCCTCGATCGAATCGTAGTGCCCAGACTTAAGGTCGTTGAGCCAGGCGTAGGCGCGGACAATGGCTTGGAGGAGCTTGGGATCGGATTGGCTCTGGTCCGTGGTCTCGATGACTGTGACGGCGTTGGCTTTTCCTAATCTCCAAGGGATCTCGATGGGCCGTCCGGCGTAGGCCGGCTTCATGGCGATCCAGATGTGGTTTCTGTTGATGACGGCGCGGTCGACACCGTCGAAGATGTCGGATGATGCGGCATGAACGAGGTTGAGCTGCTCCCGAATGGTGTGCTCGATCAGTTGCTCGATTTCGGTTGCCGGCACCCGCTTGACCGATCCGGCAAGATGCTTCCGGCCACGCAGCGCCGTGCTGGTGTAGAAACGGTACCGGACGCCGTTTTTTCGGCTGAAGCTCGGGCCCATGCGATTGCCGCGGTCGTCGAACAGTTTGCCGGTCAGGGGCGCGTCATTTGCTGACTGGCCTTTCGGTCGATTGACGGTGTTCGATTTGAGCTGGTCCTGGACCCGATTGAAGGTGGTGCGGTCCAGGATCGGCTGATGCTCGCCCTTGAACCATTTGCCGCCGTGATGGATTTCGCCGAGATAGATCCGGTTCTTCAGGAGGTAGGCGAGGGGGCCATAGGTGAAGGGGATGCCGCCCTGGTATTTCTTGACCTCGGTGTTGCGGCGCTTGGTGACGATTTTTCGCTTGTCGAGTTCCGCGATCAATTTGCTGAGTGACCCTGTCTGCAGATAAAGCTTGAAGATGGTCCGAACGGTTTGTGCCTCGGTCTTGTTGATGGCGAGCTTCCGGTCCTTGATTTCATAGCCGAGGGGCACGGTGCCGCCGGTCCATTTGCCCTTCTTGCGGGAGGCGGCGATCTTGTCCTTGACCCGCTCCGACGCAAGTTCCCGCTCGAACTGGGCAAAGGACAGCAGCACATTCAGGGTCAGCCGCCCCATCGAGGTTGTGGTATTGAACTGCTGGGTCACCGCGACAAACGAGATCGAACGGGCGTCAAACGTTTCGACCAGCTTGGCAAAATCTGCCAGCGACCGGGTCAAACGGTCGATCTTGTAGACCACAATCACGTCGACCTTGCCGACCTCGATATCGGCAAGGAGGCGTTTCAAGGCCGGACGATCGAGGTTACCTCCGGAATAGGCCGGATCATCGTAGCGAGCGGGAAGGGCTCGCCAGCCCTGCGAGGCCTGACTCTTTATATATGACTCGCAGGCCTCCCGCTGGGCGTCGAGCGAGTTGAACTCCTGCTCAAGCCCATGCTCGGTGGATTTGCGGGTATAGACGGCGCAGCGCAGGACGCTTTGGCGTTCACTCGGCATTCGGCTCATCCTCCGAACCCGATGGCGCCGTTGACGTCCGCAATCCAAAGAAGCGCGGCCCATTCCATCTGGTGCCCGCAATCTTCGTGGCGATCTCGGACAGGCTGGCGTAGGTCTCGCCCCCAAAAGCAAAGCCATCCGCGGTGACTTTCACCCGATGGGTCGTGCCTCGCCATGTCCGCACCAGCTCCGAACCAGCCTTGATCCTGCGGGGCAGTTCCAGCTTGCCGTTCGGTTTGCCTCTCACTGCCTTGACCAACTGCCTTAACAACCTTCTGCTGTCCTGCGAGAGTCCGCCGTAGGCGCGTTCCTGAATCCGCTGCGCGATTGAGCGGCGGAGCAGGTCCGGGCCGAACGCTTTTGGCGGATCGGCTCGGAGCAGCTCGCGATACCGCAACCGGAGATTCGCGATCAGCATCGATGGGAGTTTTGCCAGTTCGGCTTCGACAATCCGATCGCTACCGACAGGGCGTACCGGCCGGATCATGGCGATGTGCGCCTCTTGATGCGATAGCTCCGATCATTGCCGTCCTTCCGCGACTCGATCTTGAGTTTGAGCTTCTTCTTGACAACGCCGGACAGAAAGCCGCGCACCGAATGTGGCTGCCATCCGGTCGCCTCGGTGATCTCTGGAAGCGTGGTGCCCTTGGGACGCTGGAGCAGGGCGAGCACCGTGTCTTGCTTTGAGGGGGCGGTGCGATTTCGGCTGGCGGCCTCAGACGCTTTGACCGATTTGGACTTCGACCTCACTTTGCGTTTTCCTGGATTGGCGCGGCTCGAACGAGTCTTGGTCGCGTTTGTCACTTTGGGCTTTGATTTGCTGACGGACATCTAGATCTCCTCTGTGTCAGAGCACGCACCGGTGCCACTGACTCAAGCCCCGCAGCATGCGGGGCGCAGAGGATGCGCCGGCGATCGAACCCCACTCAATCCGATTTTGCCTACTCTTACCTCACGCGGCGGAGCCGCGACTTGTGTCATGGAGCTGCTTAGCCTCTAAGATTGGCTGCTCGATATCCATCAAGTTCGACTCCCGCGCTGTGGCGGCAGGGGCCTGAATCGGCCTAGCTCTCGGCTGGAAAAAATCAGCAAGCAAAGCCAAACTGCCAGGTCGTCGCGGTCGTGGTCCACACAGATGCTCCGCTATGTCGCAATGTCGAGCGGAAGCTGGATAATCTTATGACGAAGATCATCGACATTGGATCACGATGTGATCCAGGGCCGGACAAGGCGCGGCTTCGCTAAGGTGTCGCAACGCTTGGCGGGCCCATAGATCAGGATATGATCCCCATGGTCCGCGACGCACCGGTCGGCATCAATGCGCCTGGGTTTATTACCCGACCCAGGAAAGCGACTCATCATACCCGTAATTATCGAACGCTAGCGCCTGCGTTATGCTGTCGACCTGATCATCGTGCTTTCCTTGCGGAAACGTCAGCAACTCTGCCTCGAGCTCAGCCAGGAAGGGTGCGTGCTTTGGGAAGTAAACGCGTCCGGCTTCAAACTTGGCCGCCTGTACGTACAAGCGCGTGACCTTGTCGCGATCTACCGGGATCGATTGAACACGGAAGTGGCCGGCATCTCGAAGCTCCTGAGCGAGCGCGATGCCAGCAGACGCATCCTCGATAAGAACTACCGTCGGATCATACCTCTCGGCTACGGCGAGCGCCGTCTGGCGCAGCTTCGGATAATCGAAACGACCTCGTACCACATCCAACAGATAGTAGTTGTCCCGATCATGGAGCCACGTTGTGCAAACCGACCAGCTATTCTGCGCGCCTTCCTTGCCCGCGCAATCCCAGCTCTGAATAATCCGTGCGCCATTCGAGCGATCGGGTGGAGTGTCGTAATAACGAAGCCATCGCCGCTGGATCATTGCCCCGCCCGGCGGAACCGGGGCTTGTTGCTCCTGCGCATTGAACGCCTCCGTCCCCATTTCCCGACGAAGCTTCTCCAAAGTGGCCAACGATTCATAACTCTCGTGCAGCGCTTCACCCGCGCGGCGGTCGTAGAACTTTGAATCACCGATTTGAATGCGCTCGTCGACTTCGGCGATGGCCGGGAGACTCAGAACCATCCATCTATCGGAGGTTTCGGTGAGATAACCGGTGAGGTCGCCAAGATGGACGCGCTGCATGACGACAATGATGGCGCTCTTCTCCTTATTATCCAGGCGAGATAGGAGCGTATTGGTGAACCACTGGTTCATTTGATCTCGTAAAGGCTGAGATTGGGCATCCACAGGCTTCTGAGGATCATCGATGATAAACAGGTCACCTCCCAAACCGGTGAGGGCGCCTCCGACCGAGCTGGTTTTGCGAAAGCCGTGCTTAGAGGTATAGATGTTGGAGTCAGCCGTCCGCGAGACGATCATTTGCGGGAACGCTCTGTGATACCAGTCCGACATTATGATTGCCCGGCAATCGGCCGCATGCTTTGCGGCCAGTTCGGCCCCATAACTTAAGCAAATGATCCGCCGCTTTGGGTCTTGGCCCAAAAGAAAGGCGGGAAAAGCCACCGACGTAACGATCGATTTGAGGTAGCGAGGTGGCAGGTTGATGATCAGACGATTGATCTCTCCGCGCCGGATCCGTTCGAGCTGATAAGCGATCGCGTTGATGTGGTAGTTCGGAACAAAGGTGGATCCTGGGTTCAATGTTCGAAACGAACGACGCACGAAGCCAGCAAAGTCGTTTCGCAGGATTGCATTGAGAAGGTCGATCTCATTTTTCATGCTTCTTGTTCCCCTTGGTGTAGATGTCTCCATGCTGTGCCAAGTAGTCCCGTAGGTACTCGTCCAAAAAGGCCTGGTCGTCTGCTTTGACTTCCGGCGCATCGTGGCCTCCTTCGGCTACCGTCGCGTGGCGACCGAACAGAAATGCCGCAGCTTTTGTATTTCCCTTGATAGAATCCTGAGCGACGCCGTTTAGGATTGCCTCGAAAACGGTAATCTTTCGCGGGCCCTGTGGCCCCCTTACAAGCACTTTGCGATAGAGAAGCTCATCGAGCATCTTCGCTTCGCTCTTGCGCCCTTTTGGCCGGCCTTTTGGGTTGCCACTCTGACCAGGCTTGAACTGGCTTTCGACCGGTGGTCTGCAATAACCGACCTCTGGATTCTTCGCCTTGCGCAGGATGCAAGCACGCTTCTGTGAAATACGCTTGGTTGGAGACGTGTGCCGTTTACGGTCGTTGCTCCCGCACTTGCTCATCTGCCTCCTCCATCGGCGGATCGTTCGGCCTCTGTCTCCTGAAAGGTTAAGCCGCTGGTTTCGAGGATTGCATCTCGCCCGGTAAACTGCTGCCAGCGACGGACCGCCACGTCGACATAGAGCGGATCGATCTCGATGCCGAACGCGCGTCGGTCAACCCGTTCAGCAGCAAGAATTGTCGTTCCCGACCCCATGAAGGGATCGAGGACAATGTCGCCGCGGCGCGAACAATCCTTGATCGCATCCACCACCATTGCGACCGGTTTGACGGTTGGATGGACCGACAGATCGTCCATCCGTCCGGCGCGGAAGGTATTGACACCGGCATAGGTCCAGACATTCGAACGATTGCGACCGTGACGGCCCAATTCGATATTATTCTGGTGCGGAGCGTCACCATTCTTAAAAACAAGAATGAGCTCATGTTGCGAGCGATAGAAACTGCCTTGTCCGGCATTGGTCTTGCACCAAACAACGACATTCTTCAGCTCACTGTAGATCGCTTGCCCCGCCGTCAGAGCTTCGGTGAGATGGCGCCAATCGATGAACACGAAATGGATTGAGCCAGGCTTGGAAAACTCGGAGCACAACTCCATCCATTTTTGTTGGAAGCTGACAAATTGCTCGGGTGAGAGCTCACCAGAGGCATGGGCGAATTCTCGGTGCTTTGTCTTCCCTCGACCGACAATCTTGGCTATCGAATCGTTGTAGGGTTGATCGGGTATCGCCACGGAAGCTAGACATCCCTTCATAAGCGCTCGGTATGCCTTGCGACTACAGGCATCCGCGCAAATGAGGCGGTGGTCGCCGAGTAGCCAAATGTCGCCCCTGAGCGTGACGGCTTCTTTAGCCAAAGCGGGAGCGTCATCGGCTGGATCGCATTCGGCATCGACCAAATCGACGAGTAGGGGTTCGATCTCGGCCGCCGAAAATCCGGTTATCTCAATATCCAGATTGATATCGGGAAGAAGATCGGAGAGCTCGCCAAGCTCCTTAGCAAGGATTTTGCGATCCCAGCCTGCATTGGCAGCTATCTTGTTGTCCGCCAACATCAACGCGCGCTTTTCGATGTCGCTGAGGCCACCGAGAACAATCACAGGTATCTTCTTTAAGCCGAGTTGCCGAGCCGCAAGAAGGCGTCCATGTCCCGCCAGAGTTACAAGGTTCTCGTCAGCCAATATTGGGTACGTCCAACCAAATCGCGAAATGCTATTTGCAATTTGTTCGATTTGCTTCTTCGAATGAGTGCGGGAATTGTGAGGTGAGGGCTTTAAATTCGTTGTCTTGATGAGTTGAACGCGATCATTCCAGCTTTTTTTAAGTGAGCTTGGTAGCGTCCCGTTTGTAGTGTTTAATGAAGCTTCAAATTTGCAAATCGACATCGGAAATCTCCATTAATTAAGTGCTGCGGCCACGCGGTTTCGGAAGCGAACGAATGAGATGCTCGTGAAGCGCTCTCGCGATGCCTTCTAATGCAAACCAAGAGCAGGATCGTCCGACCTCTTTCATCTGAAACCGGAACGCGGCTTCATGATCGTCAAAAAACATGACATATGACCCCTTGTCGGGATGACCAGTTTTTTTGTCGGACACAACGAGCAAAAATGGTGAATTGGGATAGGAGAAAGCCATCTCTCCTGGCTCTCCCACACCCTGTTTAGGAGGTCGAGGGGTAACCGAAAGAATAGCCCTATGCCGGGAAGCGAGTTCTTCATGGGCTTGACGTAGGTGTGATACCACGAAACTTTGCGGCCAGCCGTGTTTCAGCATCCCAATCCCGACGAGTAGAGCGAAAGCGTTGATTTCCGAAAACATGACCTCGGCTCCTCGCCCCGGAGGTATGCTGTCAAAGAACGCAAATCTCGACCGATCGGGATCGCGAGATCCCACTGAGCGTCTTAGACTTCGATCTAGGTCGAGAAGGCGCTTAATCTGGGTCTTTAATGTCTGGCTAGGTTCAGGTGATTGCTCCTCAATCGTTCGCGAAATCGCCTCTTCAACTTGGTTACGCTTAAAAAACATACTAACCTAGTATCAGGTTTCTATTTTGAGTCAATCAATTGAAACATCAATTTGCAAGTTTATTCGACCGTGGAAATCGAAAGCTTGGGCGTGCGATCGACGACATCGGACGCACCAGGCGGCGTGCGAGCACATTTCGTAATGTCCGATAGCGCTTCCTGTTAGAGCAGTCTCCTGATCGACAGCATCAGCATTCAACGGCGGCAGAAGCTGACACCAAGAAGCGGGACAACAATCGCTGGAGCTGGACGTTATGGAACGAAGGTGCCGATTCCGGCGTCGCTTGATCGTTTTCAGGCCGCGATTGATCGGCAACCATCGTTCCACACAGCGTAAGGGGGCAGTTCGCCAGATCAAATGCAGACCCGGTCAGCCGCGGCCACCCCTCACAATCCGGTCCTCATAAATGGCAGCGAGGCTTGCTTGTCGTGAAACGTGAAGACTTCCATTTGCGGAGTCTGCTGCGATCGTCGAGTGGCAGCTGTTCGTGGTATTCCGCGAAATTGATGTAGGACGCCGCACCCAGCAAAAACGCTGCGAGAAGCAGTCCGAGCTAGCCATATAAAGTTGAGCCTCCTCGACGCGCATAGATGGCTGTCGCCAGTTTTCCATGTTCAACGCAGGAAGTCGTGTTGTACTCAAAATAAGTGGTCATCGCCTGCACGCGCAACTCTGCGTCGTTTTGCGCGTTGAGCAACGGCATGGACATCATCGAACCCGTCAAGCGGTTGGCCGAAAGGGCGACCGGCATCGGCATCCCGAGCCGGGAGGAGGCGCTCGCCTGCGTGCGGAACGTCCGCCCCTCGCGCATGAAATTCCGGGACGACGGCTATATTCCAAACAACCCTAAGTTTCCGCTGCTTCACTACCGGAAAGTCCTTCGGTTCGGGCGCAAGCACGATCCCGGCGCTGTCCTGGAGAAGGTCTTTAACGTCAACGGCTGGGGCGATGCCTGGCGCAACGGGATTTATGATTACGTCCACTATCACTCGATGATCCACGAGGTGCTGGGGATCGCTCGGGGCTTCGCCACGCTGCAGCTTGGCGGCAACAAGGGCAAGACGGTGAAGGTTGCCGCCGGCGATGTCATCGTCGTTCCGGCCGGTGTTGGCCATGAATGTTTGAAAGCGAGTGCAACGTTCCTGGTGGTCGGCGCCTATCCGCCGACCGGCACTTACAATGAATGCCGCGGCAGCTTTCAGGAGCGCGACCAGGCGATCAAGGCCATTGGCCGGGTAGGCGTGCCGAAGCAGCATCCACTCTATGGAAGCCAGCATCCGCTCTGGTAGGCGGTTTCGTCTCTAACTGCCTCCCCACATGCCCCGCATCCGCGCCTTCATGTCGATCGGCGCGCGCGTCGATCGCGTTGCAGCGGAAGCCGCTTGCGGTCGCGGCCAGTAACGGTTCTGGAAATGCTTGGTCATCGCATTCGGTATGAAGCGCGTGCGCTGCGCATAGACGTGCCGGTCGCCGAGGCGGCGCTGGCCGTGCGTGAAGAACCGCTGCGGGACCATGAGATGGAGCTGATCCTTGGCGCGGGTCATCGCCACATAGAGCAGCCGCCGCTCTTCTTCAATCTCCGGCGTCGAGCCGACGCCGAGGTCGGATGGAATGCATCCGTCCACGACGTTGAGCACGAACACCGAGGACCATTCCTGACCTTTGGCGGAGTGAATGGTCGAGAGGATCAGATAGTCCTCATCCAGCAGCGGCGGACCAGCCTGGTCGCTGGTGGCGTCAGGCGGGTCGAGCGTCAGCTCTGTCAGGAAGCGTTCGCGGGTCGGATAGCTCGCTGCGATTTGCGCAAGCTGGGTCAGATCAGCCTGCCGTTGTAGCGCGTCCTCGTAGCGTTGCTCCATGAACGGCAGATACCAGTGGCAGGCGAGATCGAGCTCGGAGGGCCATCCGGCCGCGCCGAGATGTAGCGTGCTCATCGTCTCGACGAAATCCTGCCAGTGCGCGACCGCCGCAGCCGGGGGACGGAAACCCTCCATGCCCGACATTGCGCTACCACTCTCGGCGATGCCGTCGAGAAGTTTCGCGGCCGTGCTCGGTCCGATGCCGGGCAGAAGCTGCGCCACCCGAAACCCGGCGACGCGGTCACGCAGATTATGCGCCCAGCGCAGCACGGCGAGCACGTCCTTGATATGCGCCGCCTCCAGGAACTTAAGGCCGCCGAATTTCACGAATGGGATGTTGCGGCGCGTGAGCTCGACTTCGAGTGTCGCGCTGTGGCTCGAGGTGCGGAACAGGACTGCCTGCGACTTGAGTCGTTGACCGGCTTCACGATTGGCGAGGATGGCTTCGACGATGTAACCGGCCTGCGCATGGTCATCAGTGACGTTGACGAGCGCGGGCAGGTCGGACGATGCGCGATCGGACCAGAGGTTCTTGGTGAAGCGTTCCGAGGCGAGATCAATCACCGCGTTGGCGGCTTCGAGGATCGGCTGGGTTGAGCGATAATTCTGCTCGAGCGTGATCAGCTCGGCCTTCGGCGTGAAGTGACCGGGGAAATCGAGAATGTTGCGCACCGTCGCGGCACGAAACGAATAGATCGACTGGGCGTCGTCTCCAACGACCGTGAGGCCGCGGCCGGTCGGCTTGAAATTGAGCAGAATAGAGGCCTGAAGTTTGTTCGTGTCTTGGTATTCATCGATCAAGAGGTGATCAAAGCGATCGGAGAGATCGTCGGCCAGCGCCGGCGTCATCATCATCTGCGCCCAGTAGAGCAGCAGATCATCGTAATCGAGCACGTTCTGATTTTGCTTGGCCGCGACATAGGAGCCGAACAGCCTTTGCAGCTCGGCCTCCCATTCGGCGCACCAAGGAAAGATACCACCGAGAACCTCACCAAGCGGCTGTTCCGCGTTCACGGCACGCGAATAGATCGCCAGACACGTATCCTTCATCGGGAAGCGCTTCTCCATTTTCGAGAAGCCGAGGTCGTGCCGCACCAGGTTCATCAAGTCGGCGGAGTCTTCACGATCATGGATCGTAAAGGCCGCGTCTAGTCCAATGTCGGACGCGTATTCGCGCAGCAGCCGCGCGCCCATCGCGTGAAACGTTCCCGACCAGGCCAACGCATCAGACATCGCGCCGGCGTTGGGCCCAAGCGCTTTCGTCATGATCCGGTCCACCCGGCGCTGCATCTCAATCGCGGCGCGCCGCGAGAAAGTCAGCAGCATGATCCGGCGCGGATCAGCGCCTGAAACAACCAGGTGCGCGACGCGATGCGCCAGCGTGTTGGTCTTGCCGGAGCCGGCGCCGGCAATGATCAGGAGGGGCGGGGCCTCATTTAGGTCAAGGCATCCATGCTCGACCGCGCGCCGTTGCTGCGGATTCAACCCAGCCAGATAGCCGGTATCCCCGGCGTGATGTTGGCAACTTGTTTTAACCTGCTTCAGCATTTCGATTTGCCTCAATCCTGGATACAGTACAAATCATGAACAATCTCAGTTGTCGATCTGGTTCGCTTTTCCTGGGCTGGTTGACGTTGGTGACGGCAGATCGAAACAAAACCTTGAAAGGCGGCAGAAGCCATCCATATGCCATCCATAGAGATGGTGAACGGCAGAACGCACATGTCCGTTGGTATTCAACTGCGATCCAAAGCGCCCGATACAGAAAAAATTACGATCAATCTTGGCTATGTCGATCTTGGCCACATCGATCTCATGGTTGCGGAGGGATTTTACTCCAACCGCTCCGATTTCATCCGGAGTGCGATCCGCAACCAGCTCGAACGTCATGCCGAGTTTGTAAAGCAATCAACGGCCCGAAAAAGCTTGGACCTCGGGCTGCGAAACTACAGCCGCGAAGACCTGGAAGCGGTGCGGCGAAGTGGCGAGATGCTGCACATCAACGTTTTGGGCCTTGCCAGCATTTCGCAAGACGTCACACCTGAGCTTGCTCGTGCGACCATAGCTTCCGTTTCCGTGCTGGGTGCATTGCACGCTAGCGCAGCGGTCAAAGCCGCTCTTTCCGACAGAACAAGGTGAAAGCGATGTTGAGACCGGACGTCATTCGGGAGGCGGCGCGCCTCACGCGCGCAGGCCAGCTGATTGAGGCGACCACGCTCCTTCAGCGCATGCTTCGCGGCGAAAGGGTGACCGACGCATCATCGCGTCCCGAAGATCGCATAGCTCTTGCTCCCGGTGGCGAACCGCTCACCATCGATGCGAAAGCTAAAACCGTCGAAGAGATAGATCGTCCTCAGCCATTAAAGCCAGCTACCGCTCAACCGCACGTGCTCCGGGCGTTATTGGATCGCGCAAACGGGCACCCCGGGGTCGGTCTGAAAGGTTTCATGAAGCGCGCGCCGTCCCCACAGGACATCGCGCCAGATGGCACCCGGTTCATCGAAGGTACGTACAGCAGTCCCGAGGGAAGCCGCGCCTACAAACTTTTCATCCCGAGCGGTTACCAAGAGCGGCCGCTTCCCTTAGTCGTCATGCTTCACGGCTGCACCCAGTCGCCGGACGATTTCGCAGCAGGCACGCGGATGAACTTTATCGCGGAGGAACATAACTGCTTCGTAGTCTATCCCGCTCAGCCCACCCGAGCAAACCAGGCGAAATGCTGGAACTGGTTTCGCATTGCCGATCAACAGCGAGGCCGAGGTGAACCCTCGCTTATCGCGGGTATCACTCGTCAAGTCATGGAAAGCTATCTGGTCGATCGCAAGCGCGTCTACGTTGGCGGGTTGTCGGCCGGAGCCGCGGCTGCAGCCGTTATGGGCGCAACATATAGCGATTTGTACGCGGCCATCGGCATTCATTCTGGCCTCGCATGCGGAGTTGCCTCGGACCTTCCGTCAGCGCTTGCCGCTATGAAACAAGGTGACCCGCGCGATCACAAGGTAATCTTGGGTAACCGGCAACCTATTCCTACCATTGTCTTTCATGGTGATCGCGACACCACCGTGCATCCAAACAACGGCGCTCAGATTCTCGAGCAGTCGGCGAACACGATGGCCTCGCAAAAGTATGTGCATCGCGGCCAAGTGCCCGGAGGACATGCCTATACCCGGACGGTCTTGAGCGACGCGAGCGGACGCAAAATGTTGGAGCACTGGAATATCCACGGTGCCGGACATGCATGGTCAGGAGGCAGCCCTGCGGGCTCCTACACCGATCCTGGTGGACCGGACGCTACTCGAGAAATGCTTCGTTTTTTCTTCGAACATTCGCTCCCAGCGAAATAAGTCGCCTCAATTGCTACAGGCGTTTTAGGCACCAACTGCCGGCGATCCTTCCGGGTGACGCGAGGCGAAATGATGGCGAGGCTCACTGAAACGCGGTCCGGCGGTTATTGTCTGCGGTTCAACCACCGGCGGCGGACGCAACACGCGATCGCTTTGAGCCTCTGAGCCGTCTCGCACCGTAAGCTTGAAATTTAGAGGGAGAAGCACCGCAAACCCTCAACGCGCGATATCCCGACGCGGAAGCAGGCCAGGCGGCCCGAATAGGAACTTCAGGCGGATCATAACATTATGGGATGTTGGATGGCATACCTTGCCTCCACAATCCATCCGGCCGCCCCGCCCCTAACTGAGATTGTCAAGGATAACCGCCATGCCAACTAAAGATTTAAATGCGCTTTTTCTCGATACTTTGAAGGACATCTATTACGCTGAAAAGCAAATCTATAAATCTCTGCCGAAGATGGCCAAAGCTGCAGCGTCCGAGCAACTGAGGGCCGCATTCGAAAAACACCACGGCGAAACAGAAGGACAGATCGAACGCCTTGAACAGGTTTTCGAACTTGTCGGCAAACCCGCGCGAGGCAAAAAGTGTGATGCGATTGAGGGCATCCTGGACGAAGGAAAAGAAATCATGGAGGAGTACGAAGGCGAGCCCGCCCTGGACGCTGGCCTTCTCGCTGCAGCGCAGGCAGTCGAGCATTATGAAATTTCGCGGTACGGCACATTGAAGAGCTGGGCAACCAAGCTTGGGATGAAAGACGCCGCCAATTTGCTTGATCAGACGCTTACTGAAGAGAAGAAGACCGACGACGCCTTGACCAAGATTGCAGATACAGCGATCAACGCCGATGCTGGATGATGCATCATGCAAGGTTTGGTCCTAACTGGAGCGTCACGATGAGCATTCTTGGAAAGATCATGGGCGCTATCTTCGGCAGCCACGCCGAAGCTGCGACACCGGCATCAAATCCCGAGGCAGGCGGACGCCATGCCACTTCCACGTCAAATGAAGCGGCCGCCGGCGGCAATGTTGACGTTGTAGCCATTCTCGATAAAGCCGTTGCCAAGAAGAAAGAAAAGCTGGCGTGGCGGACTTCGATCGTTGATCTCATGAAGGCTCTCGACGTCGACTCCAGCTTGGCTGCTCGCAAGGAGCTAGCGAAGGACCTCGGTTACTCGGGCGACATGAACGATTCAGCCGCGATGAACGTCTGGCTTCACAAGCAGATGATAGCTCAACTTGCAGCCAACGGCGGTACGTTGCCGCCCGACATGAGGCCCTAACGGCCCAGGCGCGATGGTTGCTTGCGTTGCACGCCCTCGGCTGGCTGGTATTTCGGATGCCAAACCGAGCCAAGCTTTCCAAGACAGGCGATGGATTTGTCGCATTGGGCATCACGGTTATTGTGTATGGCATCGCTGAAACAGTGCACGGATATGGATTTGTCGCTTGTATTTGTAAGCGCACTGCCGCTTTCGAGGCATTTCGAGATCGAGTTCCTCGGCCAGCACCCTCTCAATGTGCAACATGAGCTTGATATTCAAAAGCACCTTTGCGAGCGCATCGGCAATTGCTGCGAGGCGAGGACTCAGCGGCAATCCCCGCCGTCAGCCGCCAACTGGGTGATCGAGGGCGTAACCAATGATCGGGTCGGACAGTCGACCAACAGATGTCGATAATTTTGGAACGGAGCCGGTCGGCATAACTTTGACTCCGCGAGATCGCAGTCAGGGAGAAAACCATGAAGAAGATGATCGTAATGACGGCGCTGGCATGCACGCTGGCTCTTGGTACCGCTCAAGTTTCGTTTGCGCAGGCCGGCGGAGGTGGCGGTGGGGCAGGTGGCGCCGGGGGCGGAAGTGCTGGAGCAGGCGGTGCAAGGTGGTAGCGGTGCCGGCGGGAATGCTGGCACGGGCGGAGGATCGGCCGGTACAGGCGGCATGACTAGTGGCGCCGCCACTGGCGGCGCAGGCACCGGCGGTATGAACACCGGTGGTATGGGAAGCACCAATACTCCCGGCAGTTCGACCGACAGCGCACCTGGACGACTCGGTCAGCCGCTGGGTGACCAAGGCTCGGGATCCACACGCTCACCGGGCCAAACGGGAACCGGTACGTCAGCCCCTCCAGCCCGAGGTAACGCGAAAGACGCTCCCGAAAGATCGGGGGCGTCTCGCTTAAACGATAGGCATTTCAGCCATGGCAAGACAATGGACGACCGATGATGACCGGAAGCTTTCCCACAAAGCCGATTCCCGTTATCGCTAAGGTTTTCCGCACGACTGAGGTGTCTGTTAGCAGCCGGTGGCACGCACTACAAAGATCCATGTCTTCGGGAGATCTCGACGCAAATCGCCGGCCAGCTTCTCATATCGAAACGAGCCGCATTCGACGCATGTAAGACTACGGGGACCTTTTGTTTACGATCCTGTTCCGATTAAAGCGCTAAGACGCTAGACGGCACCTCCATAAATCTTAGGAACGAACGGATTGCTCAGCTCTTCAACAGCCAAGCGCTGCGGCGTCCGGCCTCACGCGTACATCGCCTCCAGCATCGAAGACCCTCTTTGCTGTCGTCTCGGCGGCCTTGGGATCGAGAGAGAGATCATATCATGTCACCCACACGCTCATCTAGTTTTGAGACTGTCGTACCTGATCGCAATCCACCACAGTTGAGCTCAACGTCGGCAACTGACGATGTCCGAACTGTTGTGTTGAACCAAGTGTCGTGGGGAGCGGTCATAGCCGGCTCCATACTGGGGCTTGTGGTTCAGGTGATTCTCAACATGGTTGGCCTCGGCATCGGGCTATCCACTGTCGATGCAGTCGCGGGCGACAGTCCTAGCGCCAGTTCGTTGTCGCTTGGGGCAGGTCTGTGGTGGATCATCTCTGGAATCATCGCGGCCGGTATCGGTGGCTACCTGGCTGGCCGGCTGTCTGGAAAGCCGTCGTCATCCACTACGGCATATCATGGCCTGGCTTCCTGGGCTCTATCGACGCTTGTACTGGTTTACCTGGTATCGTCAGCAACCAGTAGCCTGGTTGGTGGCTCGCTTAGCACTGTGTCGAATGCTTTAAGCGGAGCGGGAAATGCGATGGGCAGTTCGGTCCAAACGGCCTTGCAGACGGCTGCTCCATCATTGAACAATATGAACGATCCAATGGCGAGGATCGAGAACCAGGTTCGAAGCGCATCTGGTGGTCAGGATCCTGCTGCACTCCGTGACGCGGCAGCTTCCTCAATACGTGCCGCACTTTCTGGTGATCTTGCTGAGCAAGCCGCTGCCACTGACAAGGCTGTTGAAGCCCTTGCAAAAGCCCAGGATATTCCGGTCGATCAAGCACGATCGCAAGTTGATCAGTATCAGCAGCAGTACAAGGACACTGTGGCGAAGGCGAAGTTGCAGGCCAAGCAAGCCGCGGATGCAACCGCCAAAGCGGTATCGCGCGGAGCTCTATTCGGTGCACTCGCCCTAATGCTTGGGGCCCTCGCGGCATTTGTGTCCGGCAAGGCGAGCGCAGTCAATCGGACCGTGACTGAAGCCCGATTCGCTCCTACTGCTTAGATGTCGTTGTGCCGAACAACGAAGTCCCGCTACCGTCGTGCGAGGTGTGAGATACCGCCTTCTCCCACCCACGGCACTGCATCTGCGAAAACCCCTAGCATTCTAAAGAGGTTTGTAATCTATTGATACTTAATCGCATGTTTTTCCAGAACGTGCGTTGAAATTGCTGCGAGAGAACCATCGCTGTCCGCGGGGAAGCGACTACAATAATGCGCAAGTTCTTGGTGTGGTTCTTCCGAAATCGCGAAACGGGCGAGATCACGATCGTCCAGGCGCCCAATCTTGCCCTGTGGGTAGTCATCGCAGCGGGCGTACTGCTCTGGTTCTGGCCTAAACCCGGCGGCCCACACTCTGCTTTGGAAATTGTCTTCAAGGGCGGTCTCATTTTTTGGGCAATCGATGAGATCGTCCGCGGGGTGAACCCCTGGCGCCGATGTCTCGGCGCGGCCGTCTTGGCTTATGAGGTCACGACCATTCTTTGATCGATAATTCGAATGAATCACGTCGCGATTGTTGGGTCCAGATCTTGAGCGACACCCGCCATGAGACCGTCCGATGCCGATCGAGAGCCGGATTATGGAATCGAGAATCCTGGTCGCTGGCATGTCGAATGATAACAGCGCACTTTTCGGTGCACACGTAATGAAGTGCCTGTCCTCGATGATTTTCGCTGTTGGTGTGGTTGTGAACCGCGAATAGGAGATTAAACCGAGACTCCCCACTTTCCCTCGGCTGCTCGCGAAGCCTGGTCACCAAGGGAAGAAATCCATTCCGTTCTCGACGGTCTGGCTCCTGATTGCGTGTCGTACCCGTAGTTCAGCATCTTCGTTTCCGAATGCAGCCGATGGTTGCCGATGTAGGTCTTCAGAACGACCTTAACATGGACGGCAGTCTTCCGCGGACAGCTCCCTTCCATTCATCTCGAGAGAGAATGGTAGCGTGGAGCCCTAAGGAGCGGTTCGAACAGGCGCTCGTTGCTTAACGAGGAAAGCATCAAGCTGCCAACTTCGTCGACAGTCTTGCCAGTCTAGCAATCGCTTCCGAAAGCGGGCGTTCACCTTCGCAGTAATCGACCCACGCCTTCGACTTCTTGAGAAGCTGGGGCACGGTACGGATGGTGTATTGCATGGGGTCAAGGCCGTGTTTGACTTGAACCCACGTGATCGGCATCGACACCGGTGCATGCGCGCGCCCCCTGGGAGAGTGAGGCGCCACCGCGGTTGAGAACTGATCATTCCGCAAATAGTCGAGAAATATCTTTCCCACTCGTTTCGACTTACTCATGTTGATGAGATATCGCTCCGGACTTTCGCGAGCCATCCGGCTGCAAACGTCGCGGGCGAACTGCTTCGCTGTGGCCCAGTCCAGCTGTTGTCCTCTTTTCGGGCGCGCGAGCGGGGTAACGACGTGCAGGCCTTTGCCACCGGTGGTCTTACAGAACGAGACCAGGCCAAGCTCGGACAGGCGGTCGCGCATTTCCTTTGCGGCGTCTATCACGACCCCGAAGTCCACGTCCGGCGCGGGATCAAGATCGAAGACTAACCGTCCGGGAAGGGTAGGGTCGCCGGGCTGGTTGTTCCAAGGATGCAGCTCGACACCCGCACTCTGCGCTACGGCGGCCAAACCCTCGATACGATCGATCTGCACATAGGGCTTTCGATCGCCGGAGACCGTGACCTCCTCAAGTAGGCTGGAGCCGCCCTTCATCGAATGCCGCTGAAAGAAGCGTTGTCCACCGATACCGTCCGGAGCCCTGATAATCGAGCAGGGACGACCCTTGAGATGCTCCATCATCCAGGCGCCGACGCTCTCGTAATACAAAGCGAGGTCGATCTTGGTGACCGGACCTTGCCCCTCATCGGGCCACAGGACCTTATCCGGCCGGCTCAAAGGCACACCCATGACGATGCCGCCATTAGCTGCGGAAGGGCTGGTAGCGGGTTTGGACCGCTGCGTCGGCACAGGTCTTGCGACGCCGGTGCTATCAGCTGGCGCCGGCGTCTCGGCCTCAACCTCCATTGCAGGCTTGTCTTGGCGAAGACCCTTGAAGGCCGCTTGCCGGATCATGCCCGCGCCGGTGAATCCCGCGAACTCGATTTCCGCGACCAATTCGGGCTTCAACCAATGCATTCCCGCCTTCTTGCGGGGCGCATTCTTGCCGCCGAACGGGTTTGTCTGCGAAGCGGCAGCTTTGAGTTTTGGCATCAGTCGCGCAACTTTGTCGGCACCGTAGCCGGTCCCGACGTTACCCACGTAGACGAGGTGATCACCTCGATATACGCCGGCCATCAGGGATTTGAATTGGCTCCCGTTACTGTTCCAGCCGCCGATGACGACTTCGTGCCCTCCGCGACATTTGGCTTTGGACCAGGAGTGGGTTCGCCCAGATACGTAACGGGCGGCAGCTTGCTTCGATACGATACCCTCGAGCGACATTCGGCAAGCCGACTTGAGCACCGCCTCTCCACCGTTCTTGAAATGCTCGACGTATCGAATTTCCGCCGGATCGCGACCGTATGTCTTCTCGATAAGTTTCTTTAGCTTCAGTTTGCGATCTGCAAGACTCTGTTGGCGGAGGTCATCGTCCTTCAAAAACAGAAGATCGAAAGCGAAAAAAATGAGGTCGTCGCTCTTTCCATCCGACAAGGCGGCCTGCAATCCCGCGAAATCAGGCGAGCCTCTATGGTCGAGCGCAACGATTTCTCCATCCACGATGCAATCGGGTAGTTGTTCCGCGGCCCTCGCAATTGCGGCGAACTTTGGCGTCCAATCTAAGCCTTTGCGGGTCTTCAAGGACACCTCGCCCCCCTCGACCCGCATTTGAATGCGGTAGCCGTCGAACTTGATCTCGTGGATCCATTCGCTACCCGTCGGAGGACGCTCGACCGAAGAGCATAACTGAGGCGCGATGAAAGTTGGCATGCTGCGGTCAGCATTCCCCTTGCCCTTCGTTCCAATTTTCTTGTTCCGGGATGTGTCGGGACTCGACCTCTTTCGTGACTTAGATGCTTGAGCCGAAGCGCGGTTCGATTTCCATTCGGCCTTTGCCGGCGCTCTTGATCTCATGGCCGCAACAAAAGGCTTTGGACGTTTGCCTGTGCCAGTCGCGATTTGCTCCATCGACCGGCTCGAGGCCACCGACGTATCCTGTTGCAAGATATTGTTCTTCGTCCCTTCCCGAGCAAATTCATCTCGATGTTTGATCAGGAGCCAATTGGTCCGCTGCTCTCCCTCTCGCTTCCGCATCCGAGCCAGGATCCAGCCGCCGTGAAGTTTTGAACCGGTCAGGGTAAAGTCCAACTTGCCTTTCTGGTATGCCTGCTTCGGGTCGTTGCATTGCCAATAGCCGCGATCCCAGACCATGACTGTGCCGCCGCCGTATTGGCCCTTCGGGATGGTGCCTTCGAAGTCGCCGTAATCGAGGGGATGATCCTCGACCTCAACAGCGAGGCGCTTGTCGTGCGGATCCAGCGAAGGCCCTTTGGTGACCGCCCACGATTTGAAGACGCCATCGAGTTCGAGCCTCAGATCGTAATGGAGATGCGATGCTGCGTGCTTCTGAATAACGAAGCGAAGCCCATTTGAAGGCTTGACCGTGGCGCTTCCGCTCGGTTCGGCCGTCTTCGAAAAATCGCGCTTGGCGCGGTATTTTGCCAGCAGCTTTTTGGCCATAGGCACCTCGCTCGGATCTCCACGGAACTGAAAGTTACCGGCTCGGTTAAAGTTCCGCCTATCACGGAGGATCAAATGGCGCCTCGTGCCTATTGGAAGGGCTCGCTCAAGCTCTCGCTCGTGACTTGTCCGATCGCGCTCTTTCCGGCTTCGACCCAGGCGGAAAGAACTCACTTTCACCAGATCAACACCCAGTCTGGTCACCGGCTGAGGCAGCAGATGGTCGACGAACAGACCGGTAGGGTCGTCGACCCGGAACATAAGGGCAGAGGCTACGAACTCTCTAAGGGTAAGTACGTCGCGATCGAGGACGAAGAGCTCGAGGCTTTGAGACTCGAAAGCACTCATACCATCGACATCGACGATTTTGTTCCCGCTGAGGAGATCGACGAGCGGTATCTCGACAAGCCGTATTACATTATTCCGAACGGCAAGACTGGAGTTGATGCGTTTGTCGTCATTCGCGACGCGATGAAGCGAAAGGACAAGGTAGCGCTAGCGCGCGTCGTGCTCGCCAATAGGGAGCATGTCATCGCGTTGAAGCCCCTGGGTAAGGGATTGTTGGGAACCACCCTGCGTTATCCCTATGAGTTGAGAAATGAGGATGATTATTTCGACGGCATTCCGAGCCCACGGGTATCCAAGGACATGATCGAACTTGCTTCTCATATCCTCGACAAGAAGGCCTCGAAATTTGATCCGCACAAATTCAAGGACAAATATGAGGCTGCGTTGAAAGCGTTGGTCAAGCGCAAGGCTGCTGGCAAGACGATTGAAGTGCCGGAAGAGAAAGAGGCGGAAAGCAACGTCATTAACCTGATGGATGCGTTGAAACAGAGTTTGAGCGGTAAGAAAGCCAGGCCGGCTCCGGTCAAAGCCAAGAAGCGGACATCGGCGCGCCGCAGCCGTAAGCGAAAAGCCGCGTGAGGACGAGCCGCACTCCTGTTGAAGCGATGGAAGCGCGTTCCGTCGATGCTATTCCCACGGGCAGACAGTGGCAGTACGAGCCCAAATGGGACGGATTTCGTTGCCTGTTGTCGCGGGACGGCGACACTGTGGCCATGTATTCGAAGTCAGGGCAGGATTTAAGTCGCTACTTTCCGGAAGTGGTCGCCGCGGCACTTTCCTTGCGCGAGAAGCGCTTCGTGCTCGACGGTGAGATCGTTGTCCCTGTTGGAAAGGGCTTCTCTTTCGACGCTCTTCTGCAGCGCATTCATCCGGCTGCCAGCCGCGTAAAGAAGCTTTCGGAGCAAACGCCGGCCGTGTTTCTGGCGTTCGATCTATTAAAGAAAGGCAAGACCGAGCTCACCGATCACCTCCTATCGGCGCGACGTTCGAGACTGGAAGGCTTCGCAGACAGCAATTTCTCGAACGACGCGCTCTTTCGCCTTTCGCCGGCCAGCCTGAAACTGAAGGACGCCGAACGCTGGCTTGCGGCGGCAGGCGGCGGAAGCGACGGCGTCATCGCGAAGCGGCTAGATCTTCCATACCAAAGCGGCAATCGCGACGGTATGCAGAAGATAAAGTGCTATCGTAGTGCTGATTGTGTGATTGGCGGCTTTAGGTACGGAGAAAAGCTCCAAGGTGGTCGAAAGGTCGTCGGATCTATACTGCTCGGATTGTACGATGACGAGGGCCTGCTCCACCACGTGGGATTTTCGTCCGGCATCAAGGCTAAGGATAAGCCCGCGCTCACTGACAGGCTTGAGGCCACAGGAACTGATCGGAGCTTTACAGGAAACGCGCCAGGCGGCCCGAGCCGATGGTCGACAAAACGTTCGTCGGAATGGCAACCGCTGAAGCCGAAATATGTGGTTGAAATCTCCTATGATCACTTCACCGGCGGACGCTTTCGGCACGGTACATCGATCTTGAGGTGGCGGCCCGACAAGAAGCCGCGTCAATGTACCTTCGAACAGCTCAACCAAAAGAGCGACCGTCGGCTGATGGCCGTCATCATCCCATAGCTCCCCCCGGATCATGACCCGAGCCGTCGCACCAAACATTTCAATTTCCATCTCGCGTACCATAAGTTGACCGCGGTCAGGATCCACACAATCGCCGAACAGAGAAACGCGGCCACCGCGCCATAAGGCGAGACGGCTAGGAAAGCCATGGCAAAGGTCACCATCGCCACACTGCCGAGCGCAGCGCCTGCGGCGTCCAGTGCGGCGGCTTTCCGGCCCCGGCACTCTCCGCGGCCTCCCGCGTTCCGCTTGCGACGAATTTCATGCCGCTCGATCAGCGTAGCGCTGGCGCAGAAAATCACCGGAAGTGCTAGGAAGAGGCCTCCAATTGAGGCGCCAAACGCGGAGCTGATAAGTCCGGTGAGCACAGTGGCGGCTCCGCCCAACGCGAAGCGGATGAGATATTCGTACCACCGTCCATCGGAAAGCGATGATGTCGAGAGCTGGATCTGCATTGCTATCCTCGAACAACGGCGTGCAATCCAAGGGCAACGATCAGCCAGACCGGAAGCGAGGCCAGTGTCGCTGTCAGGGCTCTGGCGCGGGTACTCATCAGAATCTGGCAGACAATGACACTATAGCAGAGCAAGGCAATGCCTCCGAGAACCATTGAGCTTGCCTGAACGCCGGCATAATGGGAGCCATGTTGAGCCCAGGCGATGCCAAGCGTGGCAAGCGCGACGGACGGAGCGGCGCCGAACAATCCCGCAAAGCTCTTGGGCCGAACAACGTCTCCGATGATGGCGAACAGCGAGACAAAGAGGCCGCCAACGATAAAGCGCACCATATATTCGGTCATCGCTTCCGCCCCCGCGAAAGAGCACGACGGAAGTATGCATCCGGGTAGCCGGTGAAGCGACGAGCCGCGCGCTCCAGAACGACGCCGATCGTGAAGCCGACGACAACGTCAGAGAGCCAATGAGCAAGAATCGCGACCCTCGTCACGGACAGCCCTACGGCAACGCCCCAGATCGGTAGCTTGTAACGTGGGAGAAGCACCGAGGCGACCGAAGCAAGCGCGCCCATGTGAACCGCATGACCCGACGGAAATGCATCAAGCCTATCTCCGGACAACGGGATGCCATGGAGATGACCTTTCAATGTCCTTCGATCAGGACGAACCTGATCGAAAACGAGCTTCAATCCGTGCGGGAGTGCCGCACTGGCCGCCGCGACCAGGAGCAAGTGGCTGCTTGCAGGACGAAGTGGCGAGCGGCTGATTGTCAGGGCGATACATGCCGCCGCCGCGCAACCAAGCAAAAGATGTTCGTCAGCACCCCAACTCAACCCGCTTGCAACTTCTTCCGGCACCGGACTCGCTTTCGAAGCAATCCTCTTCGCAAGACGTTCGTCCATCAAGGTGGGTTCCACGCGAAATAGGGCCATCACGCCAATCCATTGGTGACCAAAGACCCGCAATTCGCCATCGCATGAATTAGTTCCGACCAAAGCCCTCGTCCCCCGAGCATCGGCCTAACGCGGAAGAGGCGAACCGACCGGCTCAAACTGTTCGTAGTGGTTGTTATTGGAACGTTCCTCGACCGGATGCATTGAAGCGTCCGAGGACGTGCGCCGTTCATCAGGCGCCGCGGCGGAGCGTCTACTAAGTAAAGCATTGCGGCAGGGCAGATTGTCAGAGCCTTAACTGTCGTTCTCACAAAGGAAAACCACTATGCCCGCGAAAGATTTAAATGCCTTGTTTCTCGATACTTTGAAGGACATCTATTACGCCGAAAAGCAAATCTATAAGTCCTTACCAAAATTGGCAAAAGCTGCAGCGTCTGAGCAACTGCGCGCGGCCTTCGAAAAGCACCACGATGAAACGGAAGGACAGATCGAACGGCTTGAACAAGTCTTCGAACTTCTCGGTAAACCGGCGCGCGGCAAAAAGTGCGATGCGATCGAGGGTATTTTAGACGAAGGCAAAGAAATTATGGAGGAGTACGAAGACGAGCCCGCTCTTGACGCTGGCCTTTTGGCTGCAGCGCAGGCAGTCGAGCATTATGAAATTTCGCGCTACGGCACGCTAAAAGCTTGGGCAACTAAGCTTGGAATGAAAGATGCAGCCAAGTTGCTTGATCAGACGCTTGCCGAGGAAAAGAAGACCGACGAGACCTTGACCAAAATCGCCGAGACGGCAGTGAACGCTGAAGGATGATGCTTAGCCGCAAATCGAGCATCAACGGGATCACTCTGACTGAAGCGGCGAGGGGTACCCTTGTATCAACTCTATCGTGTCTGAGTACGAACCCGACGAGAACAAGACGTCTGCCTTGGGCCAGACGAGGCTCTCGAGGCGAGCAAGAGCGCGGTGATCGCAGCCAAACCGAGTTCCGCGGGCTGATAATCAAAGTTGAACTCAAGAGACCTGAAACACATGGCCTTTGCAGCCACGACGTTTTTGTCGCTCTCCAGTGGGTGAAAATTTCATTGACGTCGTTAGGCGACGGGGCAGTCCGAGTCACGTTCTACGGTGACTTTAAAAGCATCCAACGTTTGAGGTCGTGGGTAGAATTCAATTTCGTTGCCCGCGGGGTGCAGGGATAAAGGGGCACGCGTTATTGCTTTGCCGCGCACCGACATGCATGGCCACTAGCAAAATTTGTCGTTTTCAGATTCTAGGGCTCTGGTTGCGAGCTAACTCCAAGGGGTATTGGCTAACCCGACCGGGTCCCGGCGTTGAACGAATGCACAGAGCGCGTCGCCCGCGAATTGATCTCTCGTCCAAACCCAGCCATCTCGTTCCTCGGTGTCCGTTTCTTAGTCGGGAAGGAGCCGCGTTTAGAGGGCCAATCCGATAGTGAACAGTTTGACGCTGCGCCGCCCTCGTAGGAACGATTGAAGAGAGCGCGAGTTGCCGGGAAGAAAATTTGGAAAGGATCGCGACATGACACGGTCGGTGGAGGAACTACGGTTGGAGGCGGAGCGAAACCGGGCCGACCTGGCAACGACGGTTGATCAGTTGAGGGAACGGGTCTCGGATGCGGCCGACGATATTCGTCAAAAACTCTCGCCGGAATACGTGAAATCGGAGCTCTCCGATTACATCGGCCTTAAGGCACACGGTTGGGGTGAGACATTGAAACAACGAGCGACAGACAATCCGATGGGGACAGTAGCAGCAGGGGCCGTTGCTGCGATCTCCCTCATACGTATGGCGCGGAGCCTACCCCTGCCGCTTCTGATGCTGGGCGCGGGGGCTTTTCTGACCTCTAAGACGGCCCGCGATCGCGCTGCACAAGGCGCGGTTACAATAAAAGAGAAAGCGGGGGAGATGCTTGTGGAGGCAGGAAATTCACCGCTCGTTGCGGACGTGAAGGACCGGCTAGCGGCGGCTCGAACTCAAGCCACTGAAACAGCCGATGACCTCAAAATCCGTGCCACTCAAGTAGCCAGCGATTGGTCAGACAAAATTTCTAGCGGCGGCGATACGCTCAGGAACAAGACCGGTGCGGCCAAAGATGCGGTGGCGACCCAATGGTCAACGGCTCGTCAGCGTAGCGGTGATGCTGCATTGATCGGGGGGGTTGGAGTCGCGATTGGCGCCATCATTGCCGCTTCTCTACCCGAAACGAGGGCTGAAGCCAAAGCGATGGGCGAAGCAAGCTATAAGGTTAAACGGAAGGCCGGCGAAGCTATCCAATCCGGATTTGCCACGGCCAAGAGTTCAGCAACCTCGGCCCTCGACGCAGCTGCGAAAGCCGTTGGCGAAAGCGATTTAGGTGGAGAAGTTAGCCGCATGACCCAGAACGTGTCTGACACGCTCAAGGAGGGTGCCGACGACGTTGTGAGAGCGGCGTTCCGTCAATAGCGAAATCTAAACACAAGGGTAGACAAGATGAGCAACTTTGACACGACAACACCGAACACCTTGAATCGGAACCAAGCCCCCGGTTCGACACACAACCTTAAGGAGGAGGTATCAAGGGCGGGTGGCGAGCTCAAACATCGCGCGGGTGAGACGCTGCGCACCTCGACCGACCTTGCGAGCGACAAGATTGAGGAAGTAGCGAATGCCGCCCAAGATGTTGTTTCAGAAACAGCCAAGCATCTGGGTAGCCGAGCTCATGAGCAGCAAGAGGCCGGCGCTGATTTTATCGGGCGCTTCGCCGATGATATTCGTAAAGCGGCGCGAGCCTTCGAAAACGACGTGCCGTTCGCGGCGCGCGGCATCGAATCAGCTGCAGACTATGTCCATGAGGCATCGGAAATGATCCAAAATGGAAGTTTCCGCGATCTTCTCGACGGTGCGAGCGATTTCGCGAGACGCCAGCCGGCCGCATTTCTCGGCTTGTCGGCACTCGCGGGATTTGCGGCGGTGCGCTTCCTCAGAGCGTCCGGAGAGCAGCGAGCTTCGTCTTCGTCACCTTCCTCACAGGGGCAAGAGTGATATGAGCATCCAAAACGATATCAAAACCAGCCAGAACGATTTCCATACGATCTCGAATTTGCTTGGGGATGCGCTTTCGCAATTTTCCAAGCTCTTCCAAAATGAAGTCGATCTGGCGAAGGCGGAACTGGGCGAAAAAGCGCAGGAGGTCCTTGCCGCGATGGGCCTCATCGCTGCCGGCGCCATCTTGGTGATTCCCGCTGTGGTGATGGCGCTGTTCGCATTATCAGCGGCTCTCATTGCGTCGGGTTGGTCGCAGACGCTCTCTTATCTTATATCAGCGGCCGTAGCGGCAGGGGTCGGCGGCGCACTATTCGCCGTCGGCATCAACAGGTTGCAAGCGGGACGCCTGGTGCCACATGAAACCATGGGGCAGCTCGAAAAAGACAAAGAAGCCATGAAGGAAATGGTGCGATGAGCAATGAGAATAAAGGATTTTTCGATAATCTTGTGGCGACGGCGAAGGGTAATCCATTAGCTGCCGTCCTTATCGGAGCCGGTACGTTTTATTTGTTTACCGGCAATCAAAGGGTGATGAATGCCGCAAGCGCGAAAGCGGCTTCGCCGAAAGATCTTCACCCTCTGGGTTCGCGTTCGCCTTTGGCGGCTCGTGAGCGATCTGCAACGGCGCCGCAAGGCCATGAATCGGAGGAGTCGGGATCAGTTGTAGGTGAAACGTTACGCGATGTGGGTGGTGCGGCCTCGAGCGCCGTATCTGGCACTACCGACATGATCAAAGATCGACTGCGCGATGGTGCCGACTATGTCCGAGAGAACATCGGCGGGCCTGGAGAAGAAGCGCTCAGAAAGACTCAGTCTTCATTGGCTGATTTATTTGAACGACAACCGCTAGTTCTCGGTATCCTAGGCTTAACCGCCGGGGCTGCTATGGCAGGAGCGTTTCGGACAACCGATCTAGAGAAAGATTGGATGGGCGAACTCAGCGACGAGGTTAAAGCCGATCTGACCACACGAGGGGGAGCGGTATCGCAAGGCCTCCATGGAGTCGCGGATAAGCTTCAAACGGAACTTGGCGAAGCGGGCTCCGAAGTAGTTGATCGGGCGAGGCAGACCGCCGCGCGGGCCGCAAACGCTGCACGGGAAGCCGCGAAGCTGTTTTGATCCTCTTGCGCTTTCCCGGTACGTGGCAAGCGCCACCCGGCACGGCTCCTTGATCCGTTCCCGCAGTCGTCTCGAAGTGCATCGCAATCGCTAGCCGACCACCAAATTCACCGTTGAATTGGTTTTTCGAACTTGGGAACTCACAATCGTTAATTCGACGCCTTCTTCGAGAATCTAATGCGCCGCTGCAACGCGCTTTGTATGCTAGCACGGCAACGGTCGAACTGGCCAATGGCCACGCACTTTGGGTTCTTTGCGAGGCCCGGTCTACGCTACTTGAAAGTCAGTGCTTTTATAAGTGTCAGTGGTCTGGCAATCCGGGCATGTTGCGCTAAAGTCTTGCTTAACAGCTGACGGGTTTGAAATCGAAATGTTTGCGCCGCATTTTTTGCAGGAAGCAGTGCCAGTGGATTTTCGAACCTTTGATTTTACTTTTCGTCCATGGAAGATCAGAATGCATGTTGAAAGAAACAGAGCTGCCGCACTTATAAGCCGGAGATTTGTTTCTATTTTGCCTTCGGCTTCATTTTGATTAACGGTTTCGAAATCCCAGCTGGCGTCTTCTGCGGCGCGATCGTGGTCAGGAAAGGCCTTGTCCCCCAATTTGGTCAGTTCTGCTTGCAGGCTCACTACCGCTCGTCTTAGGAGCGCGAGAGACATCGCTTTCCCCTCGTTTATCCATTCGACCACAAGTTCCACCGGCGGGCGCCCGCTGAGGTAAATCGGCCCATTGTCTAATCGGGCTGCGGACGCATAGTACTTATAATCGGATGTTTCCTTACCGAACGTTCTGGCCAGCGTTTTGGCAATTTTTGCCTGGAGGGCTCGAGTCTCATTCGCGCCGCGCGCTTTGACAAGCGAGCAATCGAACGCTTCCAGTTCGGATATCTGCCTTTGCAGCCGTTCAATCCCCTCCCGAAGCTGGTCAGGTCGGCGCTCGATTGGGCTAAGGGAGTTAGGATTTTCCATGTCGATTCCCAGCGTCGGACAGTGTCTCAACGGTATGGTCGAACGCTCCAAACGCGACAATATTTAATGGCGATCGGAGACAAATCGTTCCTAGAAGTGAAGACAATGACACATGCCCAAGGGCGCGCGCAAACTTGATAAAGTACATTTATCCGGACGAGGTTGAGGCACCTGCATCACCCGTCAGGAACAATCAGGTTTTGGGATGATTGTCGGTTCCGTAAGTCAACCGCACGGATTGTCGCCATGGCTCTCAGATATCCCTCGTTCAATCGCCGCGGGTTTGTGGGGCTCGCCGGATCGGCAGCGGCTTTCCTGTCGTGCGCGTGCGGCCGCGCGCACGCTCAGCAGCCTGAGAAAGGCGGCGGCATTCCGGGCGGGGAGAAATCCGCCAAGAGCACAATGCTCGGCGCGGGGGCGGACCTTTTGCAGAGCCGCGGCCCCGTCAGCGCGATCAACATGTACCTCAACGGCTTTCACTTCTATGCCGACGACATGGGCCGGCAGATCGAGGCGCATCATTATTGCAGCCACGTGACTGAGGAATTCTACCAGTGCGTCATTTACGACGGGAACGAGCCCCACTCCCGGCTCATAGGCATCGAGTACATCGTCTCGGAGCGGATATTCAAGTCGCTTCCCGAGGAGGAGAAAGCGCTATGGCACAGCCACCGCCACGAGGCGCTCGCGGGCGAGCTGCTGATGCCGGGAATACCGGCGACGGTGCAGCACATCGCCATGACTGCGCTCGTCTCCACTTATGGCAAGACCTGGCATACTTGGCAGATAGATAGGGACTCCAGTCTGCCTACCGGCATCCCGCAACTGATGATGGGCTTCACGGCGGACGGCCAGCTCAAGCCCGAGATGATCAAGAGCCGGGACAAGGAGCTGGGCACCTACACCTCGCAAGCGAAAAAGTCCCGCGAGGATTTGGCGAGCTCCGCGCCGCAGCCCGACGCGGCGGCCGACGCGTGGAAAGGCACGACGCAGCAGCTCGTCCTAACCAAGACGCCTCTTTTGAATAAGCGATAATGTGGGGAAAAGCACTGCGAACAGCGCGGGAGACAGCTTGGGTGGCTCGCCCAACTTAACACTCTGCGAGCCGACCGGCCCGCTAATCGGTATTGCTTTCGGAGAAAGCCATGTCAAAGAGCGATACATTACGGCATGGCCCTCCGGGAGAGAGCGCGGTGCATCTCTGCGTCGATATGCAGAGAATGTTTGCCGAGGGCACCGAATGGAAGATGCACTGGCTTGAGCGAGTCCTGCCGAACATCATCGCGGTCACATCCGTTCATCCTGAGAGAACTATTTTCACCCGCTTTATTCCGGCCGAGCAGCCGGGGCACGGCGTGGGGATGTGGCGGCATTATTACGAGCGATGGGCCTCAATGACTATCGACCGGATCGGGTCTGACATGATGGGGCTGGTCCCTGACCTCGCCGCGTTCGTCCCTCCCGGCAGGGTCTTTGACAAGCATGTCTATTCCCCTTGGACCGGAAGCGACCTTCATCAGCAGCTGCGCGGTGCTGGAATCGACAGCCTCATCATAACCGGCGGGGAAACGGACGTGTGCGTTCTAAGCACGATGTTGGGCGCGATCGACTGGGGCTTTCGGGTCATCCTCGTACAGGACGCGCTTTGCAGTTCGGCTGATGAAACTCATGACGCGATGATGAATATCTACATGAATCGGTTCGGAGAGCAGGTTGAGACCGTTACGACGGAGACTCTTCTTAAATGCTGGTAAACAAAATTTCACGAGCGGGGGGTCTCGCATTTCCTGCTGATCGACTTGCCAAGGAACTGGTAACGGTCGATCAGTCGGACTGGTTCGACGGCTTTCGCCGGCATCGGTCCGCCCCGAGGGCGCGTCCTTTGGTCAGTCGGCTCGGCCGAGAGTGGCGATCTCGGATCATGGAGCGTTGTTTGGACGCTCACCGGGGGCGCGGTCTAATGTCCACCGTAAGAGGAATGAAACAGCGCGGAGGCTTATCACTCGCCCGACTATAACATCGATCGGCGAAGCAGGGCGGTCCGAGCGAAACGGAACAGCACGGTCTGCCAATTCAGGTAATTGAGGGACTGAACGGTTAACGAAGCATGACGCGCTTTGTTAACTCAACTGGATAGCGGATCGGCAATGCTTTCGAGGGATTTGCCTTCTGCATCGATGCCCAACATTAGTTCCGCACCGGCAGCTGTCAACAAAAGTCCGGCAGCCAAGGCATACCCGGCACTGACGCGCCAAGCCGATCCGGATTCAATGAGCCATCCGAATAGAAGCGGCGATGTGCTTCCGCCAATGGCGGTGCCCAGTGCGTAGAAACAAGCAATGGCCAAGGCGCGAGTCTCGAGTGGGAAGATCTCGCTGACGGTCAGATAGGCCGAACTCGCCGCCGCGGAGGCAAAAAAGAAGATCGAAAACCATGCTATCGTCTGTGTCACCGGAGTGAGAAAACCGGCTGCGAATAGATAGGCGGTTATCAGCAGCAACAAACCACTGATTGCAAACGTTCCTGCGATCATGGCCTTGCGGCCGACGGTGTCAAACAGTGTTCCCAAAAACAGCGGCCCGCAGAAATTTCCTATTGCGAGCGGTAAAAGGTAGAGTCCTATTCGTTCGCTTGGGACGCCGTAGAAATGCGAGAGTACGAGACCGAATGTGAAGAATACAGAGTTATAGAGAAAGGACTGCGCGATCATCAAGGTAAGCGCCAGAATGCTCCGTTTTCGATATTTCCCAATCATGGACGATAAGATTAATCCGATTCCGAAGGATTTTTTGGGATGGACTTCGATGCTTTCCCGCGGGGCGGGCGGATACTTACCTGCGGCCTTTGCAATTCCCTTTTCAATTTCGGTGACAGTTTCCTCCGCTTTCTCGTTCTGCCCATGTGTCACAAGCCACCGCGGGCTCTCAGGCACGAAGCGGCGGAGCAACAAAATGCCCAGGCCAAGAATTGCTCCAATGCCGAAGCCGAGCCGCCAGCCGATATCCGGCGCGAATAGCCGCTGGTCGAGCAGAAATGGAACGGCGAGCGCTCCACCGGCGGCTCCAAGCCAAAAGCTGCCATTGACGACGAGATCGACCCGCCCTCGGTATTTTGCGGGAATGAGCTCGTCGATCGCGGAATTGATAGCAGCGTATTCGCCACCGATGCCGAGTCCGGTAATCATCCTAAAAATTGCAAAGCTCCAGAAATCCCAGGCGAATGCACTGAGAAGCACTCCACACAAATAGACGATCAAGGTTACGTAGAACACGAGACGCCGGCCGTGCCGATCTGTGATCCAGCCGAAGATAAGAGCACCAACTACCGCTCCCACAACGTAAAATGACGCGACGGCTCCGAGGTTGGCATTGGAAAGATGCAGGGTCTCGACGCTTCGGAGGGCCGGACCCAGCGAACCGACGATAGTGACCTCGAGTCCGTCAAGAATCCAGGTGATCCCCAGGCCGATGACGACCAGCAAGTGAAACCGACTCCAGGGTAGTCTATCGAGACGGAACGGGATATTGGTCCGGATCATGGGGAGAGATGATAGGGCTTCTGTCATTTTGGCTTCATGTCGATTGAAGTGGGGTCAGTGGCCGAATTAGCTTCACCAAAGGTAAGCAACGCGATGGCCATGCAGGAGTTCGATGGCCTTGGCCGGGCCGGCTAGACAGTGAAATCTCCATTACGCACCGAGGAATCGCAGACTGAACGTCCCCACACTAAGTGACTTGAAGCAGGCGTTGGAGCCACGGGCTTTTTCGGCTCCGTCTCGCAGCAACGTTCGCTGACCAGCTACCAGCAGGTACTTACCGTAAATGGGATTGGGTTAGATGTCGGTTCGTTCGTGCGGTGGCGGACCAGCCCCGTGTGTTTCAGTCGAAAAGTGTCAAAGCCCGCGAGGAGGATCCGGCGTCCGGCCCGACAGCACCCGTCCAGGTTCTCGGAGGGGCAAGCCGACAATTTGGCACTTTTCGGAAGGCACCGGGTTAATGAGACATGGAGGGCACTTCACAGAGCGACGATAACCTGCGGCAGGAACTCCGTCGCTACATCCGCATATTAGTCGACATCGGACGGCTGGTTAATGAGCATGCCGATATGAGCCGGCTCCTAGGGCAGGTTGTTGTACAAATCGCGCGCGCCGTGGAAATACACCATGTAAAAGTGCTTCAGTACCGCCCGCGCACCTCCGATCTTCTTATCGTGGCAGGGGTAGGTTGGAAGGAAGGGGTAGTCGGCAGCGCCACCTTATCTGCTGACCTGCGTTCACCCCCTGGACGCGCCTTTAAAACAGCGGAACCGGTGACTGTTCATAATCTCCCGGAGCAGCGCGAATATGTTTATTCGGACGTTTTGAGAGACCACCACATCCTTTCGTTATTGAACGTCCCTATCTTGATGAACGGAGCAGCCTGGGGAGTGCTGGAGGTGGACAGCACCAGATCGCGAGATTTCACAGAAGACAGTGTAGATTTTTTAACCGCCGCCGCTGCGCTCCTTGGAGCTGTGATTCATCCACATGCAGGTCAGGACTACGAAGCTCGCTTTGCAGCCGCCGCTGCTGAGGCTCAAAAGAGAGAAGTCCTACTGCGCGAAATGCAGCACCGTGTGAAGAACAATTTTCAACTGGTCCTGTCATCCATTTCCCTTCAGAAGCGTCGGCATCAAGGAGCGGAGGTTCAAAGCGCGTTAGATCATGTCGCGAGCCTTATCAACGCCATCTCGCTTGCGCACGATCAGTTGGCGCCGGGACAGGAAGGCCAAACGGTCAGGCTTTCCGATTATATACACGCGCTTTGCAGTGCGATCCGCCAGCAAGTCGAGGAGATCGAACTCCAGGTCGAATCCGATGAGCTGGAATTAAGCATCGACCGGGCACTGAGGGTCGGCCTCATTTTGAATGAGGTGGCGATGAACAGCATAAAGCATGCTTTCGGTCCGGATGGCGGCAGTATCAAGGTGCGCTTAGTTGGAGGGGTAGGCTTCGGTGAGGCCCGGTTGACCGTTTCCGATAACGGGCGGGGCATCCAAAAATCCAACGGAAATGGGTCCGGTCTTAGATTGATTACGTCTCTAGCCAGACAAATCGGAGGCGCCATCACTCAACAGAGCGGCAGTTCGGGCACAACAACTACGCTGATATTTCCGCTTATGAATTAATCGGACTTGGCTTAAAAAAAAGCCGAGGCTCCCATTTTCGCTGTTCTAATATCGCTATTACAGGCCCAACGAGCGGAGCGACATCAATAATGGTGAGCGCAATCGAATCGGTGCTCCCGTGACGATGGCTCGCCGAAACGCTTTTGGATTTGCTGCCGTCGAATGCTTCACATGCCAAAATAAGATAAGCCAGGACGAATCACTGATCCGTCGCACTGCTTTGCTTTCGAGAAAGCTTACGCAGCCCGGAGCATCTTTACGAATGGAACCGAGAAGCTAGCCCTTAATCATCAGGCGGCGGTTTGGATCGTGGGTGAACCAGCTTTCATTTCGAGCGTGGCAAGGGTTGCTGTGAGATTGTCACGTCGTATACGCAGCGATCGCGCCAGCGGCGGGTAAGCGATGCTGTTCGGATCAAACGATTTAGTTCGTTCTTCCTCCGCCTGTATCTCCAAATCCAGCTGTCGAAGTGTCCTATCAAGGTCGCCAATCAACGACGCTACCTGTGCCGCATCGAACATGCCGTCTGTCCCAGAAACGAAGCTTTGTGCCATTTGAGTACTCCTGACTGCACTGGTTTGAGACAAATTGCGGGCCCCACCCGGGACTCGATGACGACTTTGCAAGACAGCCGCCAAGTTGGTCGAGCGCGTAACCAATTGGTCGGGTCGGACATTCGACCAATAGAAGGCAAGAATTTTGGAACGGAGCCGGTCGGCATGACTTTGACTCGCGCGAGATCGCAGTCAGGGAGAGAACCATGAAGAAGATGATCGTTATGGCGGCGCTAGCATGCACGCTGGCTCTTGGTACCGCTCAAGTGTCGTTCGCGCAGGCCGGCGGAGGTGGTGGTGGGGCAGGTGGCGCCGGCGGCGGAAGTGCTGGAGCAGGCGGTGCTGGTGGTAGCGGTGCCGGTGGAAATACTGGCACGGGTGGAAGATCGGCCGGTACAGGCGGCATGACTGGCGGCGCAGGCACCGGCGGTATGAGCACCGGTGGTATGGGAAGCACCAATACTCCCGGCAGTTCGACCGACAGCGCGCCTGGACGACTCGGTCAGCCGCTGGGTGAACAAGGCTCGGGATCCACACGCTCACCGGGCCAAACGGGAACCGGTACGTCCAGCCCCTCCAGCCCGAGGTAACGCGAAAGACGCTCCCGAAAGATCGGGGGCGTCTCGCTTAAACGATAGGCATTTCAGCGATGGCAAGACAATGGACGACCGATGATGACCTGAAGCTCTGCCATATGAAGAAATGCGGAAAACCTATCTCTGTTATCGCTAAGGTTCTCTGTACTACTGAGGCGTCCGTTAGCAGCCGGTGGTACGCATTACAAAGATCCAGGTCCTCGGCAGATCTCGACTCAAATCGCCAGCCAGTCAGCCCATTACCTTCTCATCTCGAAACGTATCGCATTCGACGCAAGTGAGACTACGGGGGACTTATCCCTCCCAGCGGCAACGCCATGATTATCGATTTCACCGCAAACGGAGCGTTGGGTGGAGTTGACCCATCTGCTGCGGCAATGCCGTATATAGGTATCCTTGCCGCGAGGATACCAAGCGGCTTACAGGGGTGACGCCTTCTACAGCCGCACTATTGTCGGATACGCGGTTCGCAGCGTGGCCATCGACTACAATATCGATCGCGCGTAAAGGTATCGGCCATAGCGTGAAGCAACGGTCGTGGATCACTTCGGTGGCTGAAGCTCCGGCGAGTTGAACCAATTATAAAGCTCAGTGGCTTCATCGGCCTGCGCGATTTTCTTAAGCAGAACATCTTGCTCAGGCCCTGGCGCCATCGCCTCTGCCTGCTCCCGAACCTGGTCGGCCCAGGCTGCAAGGCGAGCCAGAAAAGTAAGTTGCTTCAAACCATGACGCTCGGCCATTGCCGCACCTCCACCGTTTGAACACCAGTGAAATTCTAACGTCGAAGAATACTTCGGGCGATCAAATTCTCATGGCTTAGTCACCTCGGGGGTGCGGTAGATCGTCTCGCTCAGCACACCGGGCTTTAAAGCCCTACGTTCGCCTGTCGGGTTTCCTTCCGTCCGATCGGCCAGGAACGTATGCTCGAATTCAAACTTGGTTGTCAGGACCGTATCGGAAAGGACCTCGGTGTAGAATGCGATGCTAAACGATCCGACGGTGATCATTCTGATGTATTTTATCTTGCCGCTTTGGCTGGAGGCAGGCTTTGCTGACTGGCTCTGTCACCGCGCGAGTGACATCGAAACGACAAGCGGTGCAAAAGAGTCACTGCTCCATCTTTTGATGTTCGCGGAGTTGGGTTTCCGCTGCTTGCCGCCATGTTCTTGGACATCAACGGTTTGATTATCGCCTTTATGATTGTGATGTTCTTCGTTCACGAAGTAACTGCATTATGGGATGTGAGTTATGCGACGACACTTCGCACGGTCACGCCTATCGAACAGCATATCCATAGCTTCCTCGAGATAATACCCTTGATGGCGATCGTCAGCGTCGTGTCGCTACACTGGCAACAGTTCCTGGCGGTGTTCGGCGCCGGATCGGAAGCGTTGCGTACTGACGTAAGCTGGAAGCCCGAACCGCTACCGATCCTTTGTGTCACCACCATTCTGAGCATGGTCCTGCTATTCAAATTGCTTCCCTATCTGGAAGAGTTTTGGAGGGGGTTGCGCGCCAATCGAGGCAGACTCGTTCCGACCATGACGAAGGACGCCAGTTCGGATTAGATCAACGCCTGCACAGGGCTGCGTGATCCGTCTCTGCCGGCGCGCAAGTGGCACGCTTAGTCTATAGCGATTGGGTCGTGCATGATGATTGTCTCCCACGACAAGCCGAGCTCCATTCTTTTGGCTTCTGCCTTTCTCGCGGCCGCTAGGACTTCGCCATCTTCAGACGAGCCGAGCATGCCAAGAATTTTCGAAAGTAACCTCAATCGTCCATCTTGAGGTGTTGCCGGCGCATGCTGCTTTCTTCGATTGTAATTTCTGGCTTCTCTCTGCCGCGTCGCCAAGACCCATTTGCCCTCAATACGGACCACCTTTCCCACAGCCTCCAACGTTCGGAGCGCACGATGAACCGATGCGATGATCGACCTGCTGCGAACGCCGTTGTTTAGCACCAAAGCCAGATCAATCGTAGAGAGGGAGAGGATCTGGTTAGCTGACAAGGCATCAAGCACTGCCATTTGAATAGCGCCAAAACCCCGCGACATGACAATCCTCCAAAGCGCTATTCGAGCAGCGCTTAAGCCCGACTAATGCCTGAAGTCCAGGTGCGTTCCAGTGTTTAGCAATTGGAATTCTGACCACATTCCAGGAACAGATCCCCGATGACCGACTTTTGTCGTGGGGCCGGAATTCTGCGGCAGCGGGACAGTCACCAGCAAGACCGCGGTGCAGTGCCCGCGCGGTTCTTAATCTTTCGTAGGACGAGGTCTGTACGAACGTATGGAGAGGGTCAGCGATGCCATCAAAACCATCAAATCCATCAGAACAAGAGATCCGTCAGCGCGCCAAAGAACTGTGGGAGACGCATGGCAAGCCTGACAATCGCGATGACGAGTTCTGGCATACTTCAGAACGGGAATTGTCAGGACTGCAGGACCGGGGCGAGGACCCGAAGGGAAGTCCGGACGATGCACCGACATCGTCCTAGGGGAGGTCACTTCCACCGCGCGAATGATGAGCGGCTTGCCACGTGTTGACTAGGAGTGTCAGCGGCGTTCACGCCGGCGGACCTCTTTTGTCGGTAATAAACGGTGGCTTCAAAATGCGCGGTGATATTTTGCACCATCGGAATCTCGAAACCGCTTCCCAAGAGACGCTGCTCGAGGCGCACGAAAGCATCGGACGGATTTTGGCTGAAGCCGACGCCAGGGCGGATGAGCATAACCCAATTCGCGGCAGTTCGGCATGGCGTGAACAATCCGACGCAATCATAAAGGTGATGCTCGCTCGAAGTATCCCGTTTGTCGCTGTAAATTTTGACGATCCCGGCGTACGTGGGCGACACTCGTCCGAGCACGCTTGACCGTCTCGAAGCATCATCGCCGCGGCTTATCTGAGGGAATCAAGATGACGGTCTGGAAATCGACCAATGCTGTAGCTGCTGTTAGCTTGTGTGTCAGTTCAATCCGCGGCGGCTCAAGGTCCTGAATTATGCCAATCCACCGGCTTGGTGGCTCTGCGGGAGCGCAATCCGGCGATTAAAGACATGACACTCGACGTCGAGGCATGACAGTCACGAAGGCTAAATCCAAGATCTAGGACACACCAAGACAGTCGTGGTCGGTGACGCCTTTATGGAAAACGGAAAACAAGACACAAGACGAACTTTCCTGTGCCTCATTGACGAAAACAAGAAAGTGCTTTTGACGTTCTTCACGGACAAGTAATGGTTGCGCTGGCTTGGCCTCCAGGCGCTCAGCCATCATTCCGTCGTGGAATTAGATTTCGGATCGCCCCAGTAAGCTATCCCCAAAGCGGGCAAACAACGCGGCTGGTCCTCGAAAAATCTCGACGCATCCGGCGTCGATTAATGCCTTTTCCGGAAAGCCGCCGCAAAGCACACCGATAGTAGCTACGTTGGCCTTCGCGGCTGCTTCGGCATCATAGGGCGTATCGCCAATCGCGATGGCATCCAGTCCTTGGATGTTAAGTTTCTTCAAGACGGCTTCGAAAACATCCGGCGCCGGCTTTGATTCCTCGGCGTCGTCCGAACAGACCGCAACATCTACCAGATCTACGATTTGCGCGATTTCAAGAAAATTATCGAGCTCATCCCTCTTGGCGGATGAAGCGACGGCAATTTGAAGTCCAGCCTCGCGCACGCGGTGCAACAGTTCAGGAACCGCCGAAAAGGGCCTGATAAACGGCAGATATTTATCCTTGAAATGATTGCCTCGCCATCGTGCCAGCTCTTCGCCGTAATTACGTTGTTCGTCGGCGGACAGGAAGACAGGAATGAGTTTGTCCCCGCCCTTGCCAATCTGGCTGCGGACGTTTTCGAAGTGCACGGCATGGCCGAATTTGACCAAAGATTCTTGCCATGCGAGCGCGTGCAGATCGACTGAGTCGAGAAGCGTACCGTCTAGGTCGAAGATAGCGGCCTTAGGCAATTAATATTCTTCCTGATCAAAAGAAGCGGCAACGCTTAGTCGCCGATAGCTCCCGTTAGATGGAGCAGCTCATCGATTGGTTAGGTTCGCTCTGGAGGATCTCGCTTTTCATCCGGATTTGGAATGGGCCTCTCGCCAGGCAAATCCGGCGATGGTGGCTCTTTGATCTCCGGAATGAGGTCGGGCCGGGAGAAGAGGGCGGCATAGGATTTGGCATATCTGGGATTTGATTTCCTGGTGCTGAATGCATTTGTCACCTCCACGTGCTCAAACTATCTCTCGGCGGTATCGTTCCGCGGGTTCTCACGCTAGGTCACTCCGAATTGGCGATGCTTCCACTGGAAAGTGCAAATCGGCAAACTGCGGGTATGCGCGGTCTCTCATCTCTTGACTGGTATTGGGGCTTAGTGGGCACGGGTACGAAGATAGCGGCTGGTCGTGCTGTCGTTGAGCGAGTGGCGTCTGTCAGTGAGAACGTGAAGTACGGCCTGTTCATCCCGAGCGAAATTGGTGACGGGCTCATCGGAGGCCGCCGTATTCTCTTCGACAGTCTAGAGCAAATGCCAAATGAGATGCTCATGAGGCTGGTGGAGTCAGGCATCACGCGAGATATCGCGGGACCTTCCCGAGGTATGCCGCCTACCTGCTGGCGTAGTACGGCATAAGTTCTCGCCAATTATAAAGCTGAGTGCGCTGTGGGCACATTGCCCAGGCCGCAAGTCGGTCTCGACCGATCCGATCGCTATGACTCGCTAAGGAACTGACTGCGGTTTACGAACGTTGCTCCCTCACTATTTGCCGTGAGAAGCCGTCGTCGTGCTGGAGCGCCAGATAATCGGGGTGGGTTGACTACTATGCAAATAGCAAGCGTCATTCGACGCCTATCCATCCCCGGCCGATTCAGGCTTCAAGATCGTGCAATCGCACGGCGCAAGGTTCGCACTGCAATGAAGAGGCATCGGTTTCTCCTCGCAGTTGTTGTCTGGGTCGGGTTCGGACTGGTATGCCTGATCGGTGAAAAGGCCCATGCCGACGTGTCGGCGGCCGCCGTCAAGAAATGGCTCCGTGAACACATAGCGACCTGCGCCGACGTGCGAACTGTGGTCGCTGCTGTAGGTGAGGCAAAAAGCTGAAGCGGTAGCAAAAGCGGCCGGCGTGTCTGAGAATCAGATAGCGCGGGCGAAGCGGTGTTTGCAAAAATAAAGGCCGGGTCTGATCACCTGAGGCACCTGCATAGAAAAGCCTTCCACTACGGGGGCGGGCTACAGTTTTAGAGGTGTCGATGAGCCGTCAGAGAATACAGTGCGCACGAGATAGGTTCCGAGAATACTGGAACGATTTCTGGCTGCGCCTCTTACTTTGTACCGCGATGGCAAACATGATGGAGGTGAGGGTATGACTAAGCAGTTTGCATTGGCTGTGATAGGCTTCGGTCTCGCTCTTGGATGCTCTCAAACTTCATTCGCCCAGGGCGACAATGTCGACGGTGGGGCGCATCCGCGCACTGGTGTGCCCACTGCGGGAGAGCAAGGCGCTAACTCAGCATCCGGTTCAGCCACGGGACACAACAGGATGATGGCTCCAAGGAATGGGAAGGAGCCCGCAAGCACGTCGATGCATCGCAATAAGCCCAACAAGAAAATGAAGAATAACACTTCGGATCAATAGATATTCACGCTTTATTCTGAGTGATATATCGGCAGAAGAGCTCGCGTTCGGGTGAAGCCCGCTCTCTTCAACAGCCGGAGCGGCCTTCTCCTTTTTCTTCGCCATGAGCCTTATCGTAGCACGCGGCCCTGATCCTATGGCCCTTGCCGTCGACGACGCGGCCGCGCTCGCAGATGAGCCTGTTGTACACGACGGAGTTGAAGACGCGGGTTGGAAAGCACGACACAGTGTCGCAGTCGGGGCATCGCTTGCCGCCGGCTCGTTAGCGCTGCTTGGTTGAGAAGTTATCGAATTCCATACCGAGATTATTGCACGCTCCCGCTCCCCTATCGGGCAGGGATCCCGCTTCAAGCGGGAGAGGGGATGGCCGGGACGCTGCTAGTAGGGTAGGGAAGTGGTTCGTCTAGCCGAGATGAGGTGAGAGTTGCGTATCATACTTGTCCTCCTGTGGGGCATGCTCATGGGCTCCTGCAGCCCATCCGGGTCCGGCGAAAATCCGTGGGCGGGGTATGCGACCCATAAGGAAACGGGCCGGCTAGCATGGCGGCCGGTGAGCAAGGCCCGCTACGGCGCCTGCATCGATGCGACGCGCTGGGAAATGTCGAGCGAGAGCGCCGGCGCGGCCTCGTATCGTCCGCCCCTGGGTTGCGGGTATTCGGGCAACCAATACTGGCGCGTTTGGCTGGTGAACCAGTTGGCGGCCAATATGGACGACTTCGAATGCATTGCGCGCTTCTCTGACAAGGCTGCTGCGGCAGACGGCCATCGCTACAGCCCCGTGCTCAATGGTTTCCCGCGCGAGACCGAAAGTTATCGATGCGAGTAGTGCTTAGTCTTCCCACCCTTGCGGCCCGCCTTCGCCGCTCGCTTCGGACCATGTGCGAAATTGCCCGGTTGTTCTTCTTGCCCTGCGCCCGTCCGCGATAAGCGAGAAATTCTGATACGGCTCTAAAGAGCAAGTACGATCCGAACCATAGCGCAAAATACCAGCCATCTGCGTAAACGAGAAGAATACTGAAGACGCCAGAGCCCGCGAATTCGAAATTTGTTCTGGTGCGCCGAGTGAAGAAGTCCCGCATGCTAGTTATCCCAGCGGGTAATCCTGCGGCCCATGCCATCCTTGCAATTGCCGCACAGGATAGCGATCCAGTCGACTAAGACCCACGGCCCGGATACCAGCATGCCGACGACCGTGATCGAGAGCACGAGCTGAGCGATCGCGGTGCCGGTCTTACCGAATTAGAAGCCGTGCGCCCCGAACATGCCCAGGAAGAACGCGAGCAGGAAAGTGACCAGGCGCGACTTGCGGCTTGCCGGCGAGTAGAAAACGCCCGGCCAGCTAGTGTCCGAATACTCGGTTGAATGCATAAACTAGGTGAGATCAATTCATAAGCGCCCTGCGAACCTTAGCGCCTGTATAGCACTCACGACCGCTCGTTAAGCGCGAGCATGGGGATAAGCGTCGGGAGAGGGGGACAGAGGCCGCAGCGGCGCTTCGAGATCTGTCACGGCGAGCGTGAACCGGCGCCTCGCAGGTTGCTATTGATGACAAGGCGCAGCATGATGCCCCGACTGCATACCTCAGGAGGGCGAGCAATATGACTAGCATCGAGACAAGCTGGGTTGTCGGTATTGCGCTCATCGTGGTGCTGGTCCTAATTACTGCTAGTGGGCGTGGCACGCATTATAAGCCCACGAGCCCGCCGGCAGCCTCAACGCAAACGCAGCACTAGTAGGCGCAAAAGAAAACCCCTTAGCTCGCGGGCGCGGACGGCTTCCCTCGGCACTTAGCTCTTAGTCTAAGCCGACGCTTTGCGCGCTATCACCGTTTCTTTCGGAACGGGATGATGCGGCACTTGTCCGGCTCATTCCGCCTTTCATCTTCCAGCGCCTTTTCTGGGTCCCGCTTGGGTTCCGGCGGCGGGAAGTTCGAGCTGCTGTTATCGCTGCCCATTGCAAGGTCTCCTTTTCGCTGATGGCAAGAACATGGGCGCCTCGCGCGCGTTCCTAAGGGGCCGCATCCGCGACAAAAGCACGCGCCAACCTACGGTGGTAAGCCGCATGCGATGCGAATTGAACTTTGCGCGCGCTCGCGCATTACCGGCGCACACGAAGCATGGAGAGTTCGATGTCAAACCCGAACGACAAGGTAGACCACAGCTCGAAGGCGCCGCTGAAGTCCGATATGAAGGCCGGCGTACAGCCCAACCAGCAGCCGGGCGTGAAGATTCCGAAGAAGGATGATGAGAAGGACGAGAAGAACAAGGGCGAGGGGTCCTCGGGCACCGGCGAGGGCGAGAGCTACAGCTGATTGGTTCGCGCGCGAATTGGCCGCCGGCTCCGCAAGAGCTGGCGGCTTTGCTTTGTCACTGCGGCCCGACTAGCAAACCGCGGCGATGGGAACGACTGAGACGAGCTTCCTCCTGCTGTCGTACACGCTGACGCTCCAGCCCCTGACCGCCAATTCGGGCATCCGCTCGAGCATCTCGCGCGCGATCTCGCTCCCGAAGCTGACCGCTTGGTGCTCCGACTCCCACGGGACCTCGATGAGGTCCGATTCGTACTGGGAAAGGTCCGTAATGCTGTAACTGAAGGTCGCCATCGCCGCAGACTGAATGCCTTCGGATTCCGATCGTTCCATCGGCGCCGGCTGACAGAATGACGCAGGCGCGCTTGCTAAAAAAAGAAGGCCAAGCGGCCCTCGGGTCTTCTTCGCCATTGCGTTCCTGCTGTCGCGGATGCGGCCGGCCTCTTTGTGGAACGCGGCCATGTCCCGCGACAGGTAGCCCTTGGTGTGCGAGCTCTCTATGTCGGAGAAGGTGCTATCGAGCTGCATGATGAGGTCCTCCAGCCGCGTGACGTACGCGCGGTTGATGCGGGGCACGTCAGTATTCCGAGGAACGTGCTATCGTGAGCACGCGGACCGTCTTCGCTTCGTCCGCCGGGTCCTCGCTCCCGTGCTCCATGTTGGGCGCGTAGTAGTCGATCTTGCCGAAGTACGTTTCGCCGTCCACCTTGACGGACACGAAGTCATGCTCGCCGTGGGGGTCGTTGTCCCCGTTGAACGGGCCGAAGAGCCTGACGGACGTCAGCACCCCGTTCCTCCTGTTCGTCGGCACAGCGCGGCCACCGTCGACATCCCATCCACCCAATGGTGATCGCATTCCCCATCGCCTGCTTCGTTTTCGCCTTCGCTTCAGACATCGCCTTCTACGCGACCTCAAATGAGTTCTGGGCGACGTCCTCGTTCTGGCTCCTCAGCGTTGGGCTCATTACGGCCGCGGTCGCCGCCGTAACCGGCCTTGTCGAAGTGTTTGGCGACAACCGCGTCCGCGACCTGTCCGACACGCGGGTGCACGCAGTCAGCAACGGCATCGCGCTGCTGCTCGCGCTCTTTAACTGGTATTCGAGGTTCGAGCATGGCAGCTCCGCCGTAGTGCCGACTGGCATGGTCCTCTCGGGCATCGTCGTCCTCGTGCTTATATTCGCCGGCTGGAAGGGCGGCGAAATGGTGTTCCGACACCGCGTAGGCGTGGCCGACTAGAGGCGAAGCTTTTCCAAGCAGCCTTGCATGCATTCAAGCGATGAAACCCCCGTACTGCGGGGGTTTTCATCATTTTGTCTCAACCCTGCCAATCGCCTCGCAGAGTTTATGTTTGTCAGCAGAATGGCGCGCGGCAAGAGATGAAAGAAGCAGCGAACCGGGCGCGAAGCTTAGGAACGAGAGACTTTTAACGGAATTATTCTGCAGGCGGCGGCGGTCTCCTGCCGGCGGCTGGCACGGTCCGGTTTCTTTTTATGCACCCAGGAGTTCGGACCGTGCCTCACGTGGTCCTGCATGACCCTTCGCAGCGCTTCCGATAACGGCGCGCGGAACGATCGCTCGCTGAAGGTGTTCAACTTCTGACTGAAGCGGAGAAAGCTGCATCCGCTTAGCACAAATCTCGGGAGAACTGACATGGCAAGAATGGAAGACGGACATATTGTCGAGACTGCGATGGAAGCGCGCGGCGCGGAGCGCGGCCCCACTGTACGCAACGTCCTGGTTGCGGGCACGGCTCTGGTGATCGCGGCCTTCGTGGTCGTCTACATCGTGTATTTTGGAGGCGGACAGTGATGGGACGCGGACTCCTGCTCTGGCTCGTTGGCGTGCCGATACCCGTAATCCTTCTGCTGTGGCTGTTCTTCGGCCGCTAACTCCCCCGACAGAAAATTGCCCGCCGCAGCGGCCTTTTGCCGTACGAAAACCAAAACGCGGTCGCGAGGGCAGTTAGTCTTCTTCAAATCACAAAGGAGAATTCCATGGTTATTGAAGGAAGAGAGACAAGCACAATGATCGGCAGCGATAAGGTGGAAGGGACCGGCGTCTACGGCCCCGACAACCAGAAGATCGGCGAGATTGAGCGCGTCATGATCGAGAAAACGAGCGGGCGCGTGTCGTACGCGGTTCTCGGCTTCGGCGGCTTCCTCGGTATCGGCAACGACCACTATCCGCTTCCATGGGATAGTTTGAAGTATGACACTGAAGTTGGAGGGTACCGGATGGGTGTCACCGCGGACCATCTCGAGAACGCTCCGAAGTATCAGGACGAGAGCAGCTGGAATTGGGACGAGCCTGGCCGCACCAAATCAGTCGACGACTACTATGGCCCCCGCGTTACTCATTCGGCGCTCGGATAAACAAGAAGCCCCGCTTTTGACCTTAGCAAGCTGAGCCGGTATTCGCCAGCTCAGCGAGGACAAGACTAGTTGGAAAAAGGCCTGCTTTCCGCCGGCTGACAAGCGCCAGCAGCGGCTGCAGATCAATTACCGTTTTTGGCGCTATAAATCATCCCACTCCCCACCTCCCATTCAGCAGCCTTTATTCCTTGACTTCGCCAAGTGGTCCTATGGCAGGAGCATTGATCGGACATCCATCCACGCTGAACATCGAGCCGTGACAAGGGCAATCCCAACAAGTCTCGAAACTGTTGAAGTGCAGGTGGCAGCCGACATGGCTGCAGGATGCGGAGTTGAGATGCAGGCCGCCATTAGAGTCGCGGTACGCGGCAAGCTTTTCGAGGCCGTGCCGGACGATTGCGCCATGCCCGGGTTTAAGCTCGTCGAGTGAGCCAATTTCTCCCGGCGCAACGTATTCAGCAAAGCTTCTGATCGCTGTTATATTTTCCGTAACAAAGTTTTTTGCCGCTTTGAGCGGAATTCGGCCGGGCGCATACAGATCCTTCCATGGATGATCTTCGCCGAGAATAAGACCCGTGTTTAGCATCGCGCCCATGACGCCATGGGTTAATCCCTGGCCTGAGTCGCCCATAGCGACATAAATATTGCTGCCCCCGGGATCGCGGCCGATAAAGCCAGCATAATCGACTGTTTCCAGCACCTGCCCGGACCAACGATGGGTCTCTTTTTTCAGCGCCGGGATCAGGCTGCGCGCCCAAGCCTCAAGCTTTCCAAAGCGAATGTCAGCATCATCTGCCGTTGCGCTCTTATGGTCTTCACCACCGACCAACACAAAATCGGTTTGTCCTGGGCCCGGCTGAAGCCGCACGTAATGATAAGGATTTTCCGTGTCCCAGTAGAGCGCATCGGGCAACACTCCGCGTTCGATTTCAAACGCCATGACATAGGTTCTATACGGCGCGGTCTTGGTGTGAATGGCGAAGCGGTCCGAGATCGATGAGTTGGTGGCGACAACCGCGTGCTTTGCGCGAATAACGCCCCGGGCCGTCTTAACCGTGACGATGCCGTCTTTCTCCCCGACTTCTCCAACCGGACTGTTCGCGAAAAAGGTAACGCTGTTCTCTTCACAGGCCTTCGCCACCCCCGCGAGGTATTTGAGCGGGTGGAAAGCCGCCTGTCTCGCATAGCGCAAAACATAGCGGTTCTCGCATCCGTTAAACGGCATACCTTTGAGCCGGTCCACTGGCGCTCCGACCTCGCGGACCGCGTCGAGCTCCTTTTCGATGATGTCGGCCGGCATACCGCGACCCTGGAACAGGTAGCCATCCAGCCTTCGGAAATCGCAGTCGATGTTCTCATTTTTCTGAATCTCTTCGATACGGTTCACAGCTGCTGCCTGGCTGTCGCAGAAGAGCTTTGTGGCTTCGAGCCCCTTGAGACTGACCATCTCGCTTACGAGATCGTCGCATAAAGGTGCCAGGTGCGCGGATGTCCGGGACGTCATACCACCCGCAATGCGACCGCGGTCGATCACGATAACCGACTTACCGCGCTTGCAGAGTTCGTAGGCTGTTGAAATGCCGGCAATCCCTGATCCTATCACTGCAACATCGCACTCTGTCTCCCCAACCAGCGATTCGGCGGTAGGCATTACGTCAACATCCATCCATATCGAGGTGCTGGTCATGAAAACTCCCAAACGTTGAAAACGTCCGCTCTCCTGTCAGAGTTCCAATTGAGGGGCCTCATCCTTGACATCCTTCAGCCGACCGAGAATCGCGGTCTAATCGTTCAGGACGCTCGCGAGCTTCAGCGAAGGCCAAACGAGGCATCGCAGCTAAGCTCTGGATACGCGTTGGGACCAGGGGACAAGTGAGCCGGCTTGTCTCGGCGGTTCTCGGCGGCCGCTCCCGCCCCGGGATTGCATATGTGATCGTCCCCATCGCAAGTCTTGGAGCGAAGTTGTTCGCGTGATAAACGAAGCATCTGAATTCGAACCCAGAGTCATTCGCGGTTGCCGACATGTGAAAGGCTCATGTCACGAATGTTCACGCTAGTTTTTCGTCCCCGAAAGACTGGGCCGGTCGCATGGCGGTGATACTAACAAGCTCGGGCGGAATGAGACGTTTCCACGGGAGACCTCCATTTCACAGACCGCAGAATGCCTCAATCCAATGACTGATCAGAGTGTTTGCGGAGCGCCTAAGGTGTCTGCCATTCGTGCGCCACGCATCCCCATCGGTTTCGGTTTGCCGGTCGTGGTATCGAACGTCGTTTGATGCTCCATTTCCGCGTCCAACTCTGCCCCCAGCAAGATCAGGATCGCCGAGATCCAAAGCCAAGTCATGAATCCGACGGCTGCGCCGAGCGAGCCGTAGGTTTCGTTGAACTTGCCGAAATTCGCTGCAGGGCCGAAGCGGCAAGCCAGGCCAGCGTAGCGATGGTGCTGCCCCAACTGATCCACCTCCAACGCGGCGTTTGCCGGCTGGGGCCAAATCGATACATGCACGCCAGGACGAGCGCCAAGCCAACAAACATGGCCGGCCATCTCATGATACGAACGAGGAAATCGGCGGCATCCGAAAGCCAAAGATAGTTCAGGAAAATCGGGATAACCACAACGCCGCCGAGCGCAGCAAGGATGAATGCGATGCCTGCGATCGTGAACGTCAGTGATATCGCGTTGAGCTTGATATAGCCGCGCTTTTCCTGCTCGCCATAGATGATGTTCAACGTATCGAACATTGATTTCATTGCGGCGTTCGCGCTCCACAGGGAAACGGAAAGCGCGATCATGAAGGTGAAGCCAAGACTCTGAGAACTCTTCGAACTTAGCCGCGTGAGCTGTTCACGCGCCACATCTATCGCGCCGCTCGGCACCACGCTGGACAACTCATCGAGATGTTTCGCGATGCCGATGGGATCGGAAAACAGGCCATAGATGGCGACAAGCGCCGCGAGGGCAGGGAAGATTGCGAGAATGCTGTAATATGTTACGCCAGCGGCCAAGGACAGGATGCGATGCTCGCCTATATTCGCATACACCCGGAGAAAAATGTCCTTCCATCCTTTGACGGAGATTTCGGAAGGAGATTGTGCGTGGCGGCCGCGATCGTCGGCCTCGGCCGCGAGAGTTCCAGGCGATACATTCCGGCGTGATGCGCCAAGCGGCGGCTTCTTGTTGTTTTGCGTAAAAGACCGCTTCAGGACAATGATAGCCAGGATACCGAACATTGTCGCGACGAGCCCTGCTTCGCTGTCCAGCAATTGGTTAGATCTTCGCTCTGAAACAGCCATCAGTGGCTCACTGTCACTCAGATTAGCTGGATTTTTTCTTTGGGACTTTCTGGCCTTTGCTGCGTGCCTTTGAAAGGCCGATGGCGATGGCCTGCTTGCGACTCTTCACCTTGCCGGCCTTGCCGCTGGGGCCGCTTTTCGTCACACCTTTCTTATAGCGGCGCATCTCCTTTCCAACCTCTTTTCCGGCGCCTTTCGAATAGCGACGCTTCTTGGTGGTCTGCTTAGATGGCTTGGTCGACTTCTTCGGGGTCTTCGTCTTTCTTTTTGAGGCTTTCGTCTTCTTTGCCATGGCCATCTCCAACTGATGCATTCGAGAACAATGCGGGGAGGAGACGTGCGGTTCCTGCAATGAGAGCCGCGGAAAGCTGCCTATATGGAACGGGTAACCCCCGAGCAGGGCCGGAGGTAAGCCAGCGGCTCTGATCAACTGATTAGGAGCGCATTTATAAGCCCGTCCTGGCCTCCCAACTTCCGTTTGGAGGCTTCGTTCTTTCTGACGGGATCTCAAGCCGCACGCTCATCGTCCAATGGGGCGTTAGGAACGTTCTGAGAAGCATGCAGTTGCCGAATGCATGCACCAGGAGCAGTTTATGTCGGACAAGAACGGATTAGCGATTATTACAGGCGCATCAACCGGTATCGGCCGGGAACTGGCGCGGTGTTGCGCGACCCATGGGTTCAGCTTGCTGATCGCCGCCGACGAGTCTGCGATCGAACAGGTTGCTAATGACCTGAGTACCGGTGGCGCTATGGTCGAGGCCGTTCAGGCTGATCTTGCTTCGGAGGATGGTATCGACAAACTTTATGCCGCAGTGAAGGGACGACCTGTCAGCGCGCTTCTCGCTAACGCGGGGATTGGGCTCGGCCGTTCATTCCTCGATCAGGACTATGAGAGGGCACGGCGCGTGATTGACACAAACATCGTGGGAACGACGTATTTGATCCATAAGATCGGGAACGACATGCGACGGCGCAATGCAGGCCGCATCCTGATCACAGGTTCAATCGCCGGCTTCGTACCTGGCAGTTTTCAGGCTGTTTATAACGGCAGCAAGTCGTTCCTCAATTCTTTCTCGTTTGCCTTGCGTGAGGAACTGAAAGATACGGGCATAACGGTTACTTGCCTCATGCCGGGCGCAACAGACACTGAATTTTTCAGGCGGGCTGACATGATGGATACCAAGGTCGGGACGGAAGAGAAGGATGATCCGACCGATGTTGCTAAGGCTGGCTTCGAGGCCATGATGAAGGGTGAAGGGGATGTCGTGAGCGGCTGGAAGAATAAGCTGCAGTCGTCCCTGGCGAACATCACGCCAGCTGAGACACTGGCGGAGCAGCACCGCAAAATGGCCCAGCCCGGTACGGCAGAACATTGAGCGAGACCTAGACGCTGGCAAAAGGCGGTGGCGATGAAGGCGTTGACTTGGCATGGCAAGAGCGACATTCGTTGCGAGAGCGTCCCCGACCCCGCCATTCGAGACGGGCGTGATGCAATTATTCGCGTCACCGCCTGCGCTATCTGCGGTTCTGATCTTCATATTTTCAACGGCATTATTCCGACGATGGAAAAGGGTGATGTCGTCGGTCACGAAACCATGGGAGAAGTTGTCGAGGTCGGTCGCGATAATAAGAAGCTGAAAATTGGCGATCGCGTGGTGGTGCCTTTTACCATCTCATGCGGTGAGTGCTTTTTCTGCAAGCGTGGCTTCTACTCCGGGTGCGAGCGGTCCAATCCGAACAAGAAGAAAGCGGAGGAGATGTGGGGCCATTCACCGGCCGGTTTGTTCGGGTACTCGCATCTTCTCGGCGGCTTTCCCGGCGGGCAGGCTGAGTACATGCGTGTTCCTTACGCCGACGTCGGTCCGATCAAGGTTCCAGATGGGCTCTCGGACGAGCAGGTTCTATTTCTATCCGACATTTTTCCGACAGGATTTATGGCTGCGGATTTTTGCGAACTAAAAGGTGGTGAGACGGTTGCAGTGTGGGGGTGCGGACCGGTCGGCCAGTTCGCCATCAAAAGCGCCTTCCTCCTTGGCGCCGAACGTGTCATCGCCATCGATACTGTTCCGGAGCGATTGCGGTTGGCTGAGGCTTCCGGTGCAATCGCGCTCGATTTTAGGAAAGATGATATTTACGATCGCATCCAGGATCTGACGGGCGGTCGAGGGGCAGATGCTTGCATCGACGCGGTTGGTACCGAGCCCGACACTGGGTCTGGGTTCGATGCAGTCGTTGACCGCATCAAGGTGGCGACTTTCATGGGGACCGATCGCCCTCACGTGCTTCGGCAAGCGATCCAATGCTGCCGCAATTTCGGCGTGGTTTCAATTGTGGGCGTTTACGGTGGGTTCGTTGATAAGATACCCATGGGATCGGCGATTAATCGCGGCCTCACATTCCGAATGGCTCAGACCCCGGTTCAGCATTATCTTCCTCAGCTTCTCGATCGCATTCAACAGGGCGAGATTGATCCCTCATTTGTAATCACTCATCGCGCAACGCTTGCCGACGGACCGAAGCTCTACGAGACGTTTCGCGACAAGGCCGACGGGTGCATTAAAGTGGTGCTGAGGCCATCTTGAGCTCTACCCGCAGATTGCAACTATTGCTTACGTTCAGGACTCAAAGAGATCAAACCCAGTCAGTGCAAATTTTGGTTTCACTACTAGATCCTGTCAGAAATCCGAACCCGCCGCGAGGCAAACGTCGGCGGAGGCGCAAGGATCCGCTGGCGTTTCATTCTGACCTCTGCCGGCGACGAATTGGATCTTACCGACGAGGTCGAACGTTGAATGTCTGCTGATGCCTCTGGATAAAGCACAAGTGGAAACCACCGAAGAATATCTGGATAGGAAACGAAAGGAGATTGCGCTCCTCAACAATTGCCTTACTAGGCCTCTGTGTCTCGGACCGCCCCGCTCGCCAAACGACGTCGTTGAGCAAAAATTTCAGCTTACGGCGGCACTGCGGGCTCAGCACGACTTTGGTAACTGGAGAGCGACAGAGACATCCTGGTCGCACAGGCCATGTGTCGCGGGTCCATTCGAGTTCAACTATGATTACCAGCGCGCGGACCTCGGCGTAGACGGTCCCTCTTTCTATGAATTGGACGAGATATCTGTAGCCTCGACAATATACACCGCGTCTGGGATGGCTGCGATCACCGCGCTCTTGCTTGCTACGAGTCACGTCTGGCGCAAAGCAGACATCTTGATCTCACCGGGCTCGTACTCAGAAACGATTGAATTGATCCAAGGGTATGCACGTCATTTGCGGACCGTTGAGCTGACGGATGAGAATCTCGTCAGACAGCAAGGGTCGCCGAAATTTCTTTTGCTCGATTCTTGTGTACCGGCCTGGTCCTTTAAAGCCGCGCTTTATGCTCTGAATTCCTCGGTCGACCTTTTGATTTTCGACACTACCTGCTTTGCCGGCGGCTCTGCAATGATGCGGCGCGTTTTGCGACAAGCAAAGCGGTCGGACATTCCTGTCGTGCTTGTTCGGAGCCATACAAAACTGGACTCGCTGGGGGTAGAGTATGGCCGCCTGGGGTCGATTGCTTTTATAAACGCCGAAGGCCGTGCTTGTGGGTCGGAACTTCATCGGCTGTTCATCGAAACCCAAACAGCGGTAAGGCTATTTGGAGGGGCTGCGCTTCCCGACCATTTTCCCCCGTATGTTGGAAATCCACCTTTCCGATCATTGACGCGCTGGAGGGTAGCATCAATTCTGAGCAACGGCCGCCGAAGTTCCCGTTATTTCCGTACGGCTCTCAATGGTTCGGAAGCGGAGCTCCGGTTTGTTCACGGCCTCTATGTTACTTTAGGTTCCGAGCGACTTGTTGATGAAGCTGCCGCCCGTAAAGCCGCCACCGAGATGAGTGGACATCTCGGTCAAGCTGGCCTTCCTATCCGTCACGCGGGAAGCTTTGGTTTTGATTTTGCGACAACGGAATGGGCACAAGACACAATTGCCAAGAGGTATGTCGTTCGTCTTGCGGTGCCAGATTTGCCGACCGTCCTGTGGGACGATCTGACCAAAGCGATTTCTCAATGGTGGCGATCCAACCAACTTGGAAGCGGATAGCCGTCTCAAGTATCTCAAATGGGGCGGCTTGCGCCCTATCTCCCGCCCCATACCGCCGGAACGGCGCGCCTCAATGTCTTCCGGGAAGCCATTCGATCTTCCGGACTGTTCGGGCCGTCTGCCAGCAAATTTGGCGGTACGGTTCAGCCGCGCTTAAGCAGTTTAGCTAACCTCGAGAGTGAACCGTACCACTTACAGCGTTGCGTTACGCCGCCGTTCTTTTTTTCGCCATTGCTTCGGCTTCGTCCATATCTTCCGCGCCACCCTTATCGCCGTCAGTGACCTTTCCTGCGCCAGGACCAGCGCCCAAATCGGCTCCGGTCTTGGGGTCGCCGCCTTGCTGCGACATTGTGCGCGTCGCAAGTGCCTTGAGCGCTGTCGTGTCAATCGAACTGAGCTGAACGGTAGCATCGCCATCACCCCCGTCTGCGGGAAGTGCTGCTTCCAAATCATCCACCCGGTCCCACTGCTTACCGCTGTTCCAGGGGCCATTCTGCTCGACGCCGCCTTGCGAAGTGTTTACGTAGGTATCCGCGAACGGTTTGAGTCCGGGCAGCTTACCGGGTGGAAAGTTGTCCGCGATGGCATAGAGCGCCTTCTCGAATGACTTTTGGTGGGCGATTTCCCGGGTCATCAAAAAGCCCAGCGCATCCTTAATGCCAGGGTCATCTGTTAAATTGATCAGTCGCTCGTAGACAATCTTGGCTCGGCTTTCAGCCGCAATGTTCGAGCGCAAGTCGCATGTGGGATCCCCACGGCTGTCGATATAAGCTGCAGTCCATGGTACCCCAGAGGAGTTCGTCAGGGCGGGTCCACCGCCATAAAGAAGCGACTGTGTATGGCTATTCCCACCCTTGGTGAGGGACAAATAGAGCTCGGCCTCCTTCATGCTGCCCTCGGAAATCTGCGCCTTGGCGCCCTTGTTAAGCATGGCAACGATGGAACCAATCACCTCGAGATGACTGAGCTCTTCGGTGGCGATATCAAGAAGCATGTCCTTGCGGCCCGGATCGTCTTCTCCCAAACCTTGCGTGAAATAGCGCATCGCGGCTGCGAGCTCACCGTCCGGACCGCCGAATTGTTCGAGCATAAATGAGCCGAGCACCGGGTTTGGTTCCGAAACGCGGACAGTATATTGTAGCCGCTTATTGTGCATGAACATTCATCTTCTCCGTTGGTTTTGCCTACAACGAACCTGCTGTTCATGAACCCGTTCCTAAAAAAAACTTGGACTTGAACCACCTTGCTTCGGTAGTGGCGTTTTGCGTGCGCATAGCCAACGGGAACGACTATGAGGTCGACGACAAGTCGAAGTTCTGAAAAGAGGTCTCGCGTCCGTAGAAAGTCGGAAAGCCTTAAGCACGTCGAAAGTGGCTATTTCATCGCTAATCCTGTCCAAATGGCAACGAGGAGGGGCGCGTCAGGAACTTTGACTACCGCGTGAAGTTTCTGCTGTAGGAAACTAAGGGGAAAACCTTGTTCGCAGCCGCGGCCGAGCAGGCGATCGTCGATCCTAAGGATGCAGCGGAGTCGGCCGGGCTGAGATATGTCTCAGACGGGAAGCCCGGTATACGGCGGCGCAGATCGGGCAAAGGATTCTGCTACACTCGTGCTGACGGCTCCAGGCTCACAGAGGCAAATGCGCTCGGTCGCATCAAGTCGCTCGCAATTCCGCCGGCTTGGACTGACGTGTGGATTTGTCCGTTTGCGTATGGGCATATTCAAGCGACGGGCCGCGACGCGAAAGGCAGGAAGCAGTATCGCTACCACCAGCGTTTCCGTGAGGTGCGCGAGAGCACTAAATTCGAACACGTGGTGGCGTTTGCTGAGGCTCTGCCTGGGATTCGAGCCCAGATTCGCGAGCACATGGCATGTCGGGGACTCCGGCGAGAGAAAATTCTTGCTACGGTCGTATACCTTCTCGAAACCACTCTTATCCGCGTCGGCAACGATGACTATGCGAAGCAAAACAATAGCTATGGTCTAACCACGCTGAAGACCCGCCACGCGACGGTGGAGGGCAACGAAGTCCGCTTCCGATTTATCGGTAAGAGTGGCAAGCAGTGGTCGCTGCGCGTGAGAAACCGGCGCATCGCAAAAATCATCAGGGCCTGCCAGGAGCTTCCTGGCCAAGAGTTATTGCAGTACCTGGATGAAGATGGGAAGCCGCAGGACGTGACCTCAGGCGACGTCAACGAGTATCTGAAGGAGATCACCGGACGGAACATTACGGCAAAGGATTTTCGGACTTGGGCTGGTACCGTCCTTGCAGCAATGGCCCTGAATGAGGTGAAGGCCTTCGACAGTGCGGCCCAGGCCAAGCGCAACCTTCGCTCCGCAATTGAGAACGTGGCGGCGCGCTTGGGCAACACCCCGACCATCTGTCGCAAATGTTACGTGCATCCCGAGGTGCTGACATCATATCTCGACGGTAACCTCGTGCTTGAAATCAAAAAGGCGGTCGAGAACGAGTTGCGGGACGAGTTGGACGGCCTCAAGCCGGAGGAGGCAGCGGTTCTAGCTATGTTACGGGGGCGATTAGCCCGTGAACTCTCAGGCAATCGGCTCGCGAACAATCGCGTGAGCACGAACGCTGCCTAGCCATAGGGTGAGGCGATTATTTGCCGCAGAACTGGTTAGCAGACGAATAGGGTTACCCAGTAAGGTTAGTCCCTTCGTAAAATTGCTCGCTCAATTCCATCCGTTAATCTGTCGTGATGTTCGTTCATGACAAAGGCGCAAACCGAAAGATCATGCTTGTAGGTCTGCTATTCTGCGCCGTCTTTGTCCTCGTCAGTCTTTTCGTCCGGCCGTAAGTTGGGAATGACAGCGTACTTATCAAGGCTGACCGCCTCACGTTGACGGCTGGAAAACTTGTCACTGCACATTAGTGCTGGGCCGTATTCCATCCGCCGACGCGAACATCACATTTTCCGCGTCGCATGTGGAGTATCGCGATGGTCCGTACCCCGAAAGACCTTGCCGATTGGATGGCGGCCAGGCGCCGGCAGGTAAAGGCCGATGACGGCTATGCGGGGGAGCCTTCACACAGTTAGGGGAGCAAGCTCGCCGGGTGGCGGGGTGCTTCAGGACCGTTGGCATGCAAGATTAACAGCTTGCGCCGCTATAATGTCAGCAGGCTGATCTACCGCCCATAGTCGCTATCAGAACGGGCTGCCACGCAGTCCCGTAGGAACGTTGTTGGAGCGGCTGGGAGTTGTTGAATGTTCGTCATGGACCTGACCATTCAAAGTTCTGGCTGACGCAAGTGTGAAACGGAGTGTGCAATGCGCAAGAAAGTACTGGCCATCCTAAGTGGCGTGGCAATCGTTGCATCGACTCTTGCTCTGGTGCCGAATGAGGCGGCAGCGCAGAGAGGAGGAGGATTCCGCGGTGGCGGATTTGGAGGCGGTGGTTTTCGCGGCGGCGGATTCGGCGGTTTTCGGGGCGGCGGATTTGGAATGAGGATGCCCGGCGGATTTAGAGGCGGGTTCGCCGGCGGCGGGTTCAGGCGCGTGGGCTGGGCGGGCAGAGGTTGGGGCGGCGGAGGATGGCGACGCGGCGGCTGGGGATGGGGCTTCCCCGTTGCGGTAGGGTTCGGTGGCTTGGGATGGGGCGGTGGTTGGGGCTATCCCTATGGTGGCTGGGGCTGGGGCGGCGGCCCGTATGGCTATGGGAATTATGGTTGTGGGGGGTGGGGCGGGTACGGCTGCTACCAGCCCTATGGTTGGTATTGACATGGAGACGTGAGAGCCCGCTTCAGCTTCACTACGCCCCAAACGAAGTCTCTGTCTGGAAACAGGTGAACATGGGCTAGCGGTCACCCCACGCGCTTGCTTGCGAATTCAAACCCCGCTCCGGCGGGGTTTTTATTTCCGCATCGGCAGCGCCTTCTCCACGATCGCTTGGATCATCTTTAAGTGCTGCTGCACTGTGGCCATATCGATACTGTCCTGCGCGGCGCGGGAAAGTGTCTTGATATGATGCAAGGCTTCAACGGGATCGAGGGCGGGCTCTTTATCTTTCTGTGGGGAGGGCGTTTCTAGCCCCCGCGCCTTCATCAGACTTTTGATGTGAACTAAGGCCTTTCGCTTGTTCATCGCCCCCTCGCGCGGTTCCTTTCAACACTTCAGTACTTTAAATTTCGCTCCCTCGACCGCCGTGATCTACTTATTGAAACGTCACTCTGATCCCCTCGGCTACGCTAACTGCATCGTAGTTAGGCTTCCCCGTAAGCGGATCAATTTGAAGCTACATTTTTCGCCTTACCAAGCTCCGATTGAAGCTGCGCGATTTTCAGTTCGAATTCACGAGACTGTCTTTTGTCGCTCCGCCAAGCCAACCACAGCGTCGAGACGGTACTTACTGTAGTTAGCAAAAAGGTGGCTACAGCGAGGAAAAATTGCTTAGTTTCGGAAAAACTGTCGAGTTGTTGAGAAGGTGGAGAAACCGGAGGAGGTGGGGCATGTGGGGTTGAACCCCACATGTAGGGCCAAGTCTCAATAGCTATCAGACCTGAAAAAAACAGAAGGCAAAGGGCGGGAAGAAGCGACAGACCAATCAACAAACTTGTCTTGAACCTACGCATTCGGTCGCTTCCCCACTTTCCATTAGTTGGCGCCAAACTGCTTTTTCAACGCTGAGATCGCTTTCAATCCCTCTTCGGCGGAGTGCCCTCGCCAGCCTCACGAGCCAGCCGCAGCGCCTTCATGCGCTCGCGGTTGTTGGCAAACGCCTCTGCCGCTTTCTCGTGCTCGGCCATAGCCACGCGTGCGTCTGCTTCCTTGATCGCCTTGCGGGCTTGCTTCTCCTCTTTCGAACGGGGCTCAGACCTTTTGAACCAATCGGGCGCCTTCATCTTATTTCCCTTCTTCAGTCCAAGCGTGACCAGGCGACGGCTGGCGCTGCGCGGCGGTCATGAATTCATCGAGATCCAGATCACCTCATTCGTTGAAAGGGGGCCTTTGCAAGAGATGCCTCGATTCCGGCTGATCTTCTAAAAACGATTGGATGCCATCGGTTTCGAGCACTCGATAAAACTCGGCATGCGCCTCATTATCAGTAGAAAACCGATCTTCCCAGACGGTCGATCCACCTTCGTGATCCGTCACTTCAAGCGTCCAGCTCTCGTCTCCTTCAACAAGTCGATCGTGAGCCACTATACCACTCAGAGGTGACACTTCAATTTCGGGGGCCTCCTCAATCATGCTTCCAACTCCGTTGCTTGCGCACGTCAGCCCGAGTCGACTAGGCGCGGATGGCCTCGGAGCATCAACGATCTTCGCTCTCGTCGATCAGTGTTTGCAGCCGCGCCACTGCCTTTTTCGCAGCGGCGATGAAACCGGCGCCAGCGATTTTGCCGTTTGGGAGGGGCTGAGCTGGATTGGCAAGCCGTTCAATCGCGACAAGCAAATCGTCACATTGATCTGGCGGATTTTCGGCCATCTAACATCCTGCCTTCCGTTCAACGCCCATCGATCCTTCTCGAACCCGGGCGGAAGTTATCACCGATCCGACGCGCGAAAGCACCTCAAGCGGCACCTTCGCCATCTTGCCCTTTCTTACTGAAAAAAATCGCAACCAATTGGCGAGTGGGACGTGGCGGGCATGCATCAAACTTCAGTCTTTGCCATCACAATGGGATTTTTGTGCTGGTACCGATTGCTGTGGATATTGTCTGTTATTCGGCGAGGGTCTGAAATCTCCGATGTTTCAGCAGATGACCCTCCCAGGCGGAGGCCGCGATAGTAATAGTTTAAAGCTTCGCCTCTATATTCAAGCAGCGGACTTTCTAAGCCCCCTTTGCGTCCCGCTTCATCGCCTCTTCTCGCGACGCCAAAAATTCAGCTTCGGCCGGTAGCTTTTCGAACTCTGGCTTGTAGCCGTTTTCTTCATATTTTATGCGCGAGACAGGAATACTTGTCCCGTCGTAATCCACCTGCGCAAACCCATCTATCCTGCGGTACATTCCTGTCGGCATGTGAAGGCTCCTATGCGGAGTAAGATCCGGCCCAGTCAGTGGTTGGGAGGAACCGGACTATTTTAGATCGTCGCGGCCGCCACAATAAAACCGGATCCGACGAACGCCGCCAAAATCCCAAAGCTTCCGGAGGAAAAAACACAAATTGCTTGCGGATTCAGGCGAGACCGAATCACCTTTATTCTTATTCATGCTGATCGTCCTTTGTCCGCAAGGAGACAATCGTCTAGGCCCAAAGGCCGCAGTAGGGCCCCAAACATAAGCTTGGAGCCCTATTGAGAATTAATACTTGAACTCAGGCATAGCTTTGAGTTCATCCTTCGTGACATTCAGGATAGCGCGATCTGGATACCATTCTCTCTTGGTCTCAGACGTTTTTCCGGTGGTCGTCTTGCCGGCCTCGTTCGAGAACTTCAAGCTTTTCATGGCGACCAGCACATGATGCTTTCCCATTCCCAGGAAGCCGCCGGCTTCGATGACAACGCCCTTAAGTTCACCTTGTGCAGAGACGATCAGATCGGAGATCTCGCCGATCTTGTCATTAGCTTCATTGTAGACGTTCACACCTGACAACTTAGATGCGCTCCAGTCGCCAGCGGCAGCAACAGGAGCTGCGGCTTGCGAAGGCGTGTGCGCCGGTGTTTGGGCGAACGACGCAGTCGACAACACGAGAAGTGCAAGTGCAGTGGCAAATGTTTTCAAGCTAACCTCCATGGTAGGATCTTGAAAACAGCGACCATGGGCTTTGGTTCCCTGGCATGCTTCTTGTCCACTTCTGACGGAGTTCCCCGACTTCAATCTCCTCTATGTGGCGACTCCCATGAATCGCTTCCGCTCATTTCTGAAATGCCCAACTAAGCTATTGATATGCCACGAGTGAAAATTGCCTGATTTTCAGAATATGCCTTAAAATTGCTTGGGCAGTGGTCGGATTTCCGAGCACTACAAGCGCCGCCGACACGCACGGGGTCCGATGCGCGAAACGGCTAAATCCGCTCTGTGGCGCTCGACATGTCGAATGCTCAGCACCGCGGTGTCCGGCCGATACCACGGTGATCGCTAAACCGAGTTCGAAGCAGCACGGCGACGCCAAGGATGATGACCGCCGACGCGATGCTCAGACGCGCCTCGCTACAGTAGAGGCCGATCAGCGCGGCGGCCCATACGACCGCGGTGTGCGAGATCGCGGCCGACAATCCGAGCAACACGGCCTAAAGGCAGCCATCGTACTCTTGGAATGGCGGGGGTTGAGCCCATGCAGCGCGCCGAGCAGGATGGCGCTGTTGACGAAAAGCCAGCGTCAGATCTCGACTTCGCCTACTTCGCTGCCCTTCCAATAGGTCACCCGTTTCGCCGTCACCTTGATGAGAACGATACCTGCCGTATCTACGCCGTTGTCGAACCACTTGTCGAGATCGCTGGTCCAATGACGTTTGAAGGCGTCCTTGTCTCGGATTAATTGGGCCTCGCCCTCGACGGCGACGTAGGTGCCTTTCGACAACAGACCCGCTTCGGAGGAGAAACCGAGCGCAACCTTCGGATTTCGCTGGATGTCGGATACAGCCCGCGCCTGTTCGTAGCTGAAGTAGTACGACGTCCCGTCGTAGGTAACGTCGCCATTATTGCTCATCGGGCGGTTTGCGATCTCGCCGCTCTCGGTGTGGGTGGACAGGATGGCGATATCAATGCCAGCCATGTCTTTGGCGATTTCGGCGAGCGCTCTCTTCGACATAAATTCTTCTCCGTTGCTGTCGTTGACAACGGCACCAACCTTTTCATGTTCCGCCACCGGACGGCCTCGCAAAGCCATTCGCCGTCCGACATGAGGACCACGTTGCGCATTGGCGGAATCTCAGCTCAGCACGATCCACGCCGGCGCATGGTCGCTCGCGTTGTCCCGGCCGCGGACCTTGCGGTCAACGCCGGCCTTCTTCAGCCGCGGGGCCAGATCGGGACTGAGAAGGATATGGTCGATCCGTAAGCCCGCGTCGCGTTCGAAGCGATTGCGCCAGTAGCTCCAGAAAGTGAAGGGCGGGCCCTTCGGATGGATTTGTCGCAGCGAGTCGGACCATCCATGGTCGAGCATCGCACGATAGAGCTTACGCGCCTGCGGTTGCACCAGAGCATCCTTGTCCCAGGATTTAGTCGGGTAAATGTCAGCTTCCGTCGGTACCACGTTGAAGTCGCCGGCGAGGACGACGGGGGCACCGGCCTTCAGAAGCCTCGATGCGTGGCGGTCGAGCCTCTTGAGCCAGGCGAGCTTGTAGTCGAACTTGGGCCCGGGCTGGGGGTTGCCGTTCGGCGCATATATCGCGGCTACGACAAGGCCTTCTACAGCAGCTTCAAGATAGCGGCTCTGATGATCCTTCGGATCGCCCGGCAACCTACGCCGCGTAACGATGACGTCTCTTCGTTTTGCTAGGATCGCGACGCCGTTCCAGCTTCGCTGTCCGATCCATGCCGACGAATACCCTGCCTTCTTCAACTCGGCTTCGGGAAACTCCGCCTGCTCAGTCTTGAGCTCCTGCAGACAGACGATGTCGGGTTTTGACGACCGCAGCCAGGCCAACAGGTTCGGCAGGCGCTTGTTGACATTGTTGACGTTGAATGTCGCGATCTTCAACTCGAATGCTTTCGATTATGGAGACCTGCATACCGGAGGCCCGCCCGCTGCGCCCCATTGGTCGAGGACAGTGAGTGTCGCCGGATCAAGTTCGCCATCGAAGTAGCGATCCAAACATTGGCGGAAGAGACTGCCGGCATCGACCGCGTCGAACAGCGTCATCGACGACTTGTATTTGACGTCGTCGGGCGAGCCAAAAATCTCATGGGCGGACCGGTCCACGACCGAGAGGACAGCGCACGTGCATTCCACTAGCCGCGTGCCGAGAAGTGGGTGGGCGAGATATGCCATTGCCTCCGATTTCGACTTGATCGCGTACCGCTGCGACATCGCGCTATGGCCCAAGCCTTCGACTTGCGGGAAGATGAACCAGATCCAGTGCGTCCTCTTTCGCCCGGCCATTAGCTCGGACAGCGCCGTCGCATAAACCTGCTGCTGTCCGAGGACAAAGCGTTGGAGGTCGTATTTGTCGGTCGTGTCCTGCTGCATATTGTCACCTAGAACCGAATTTTAGACCGCGCCGGCGTGGCCTAGCTTGGACACGTAGTCGCGCGGGGTAACGCTGTAGCATTCGACGTTCCGAGGGCGGTTGAATCCACCATCGAGCTGACGGCACTCATGCGCGTGTGAATCGGCGGTAACAGGCGAGAAAGGTCGTCATGATCTACCGTTCCTTTCTTATTAATGGCGATTATCGAGCGAAGGATAAACCGTTCTTGATACAGACATATAGGCCCCGATTAACTCACCATCGTCTTCGCGTTACGCCCACCGCGTGCCTCTAATTCGGCACCGACGCGCCACGCCATGGACGCGCTCGCAAGCGCTATCCGCATTTGCAACCGGGAATTTCTGTCACAAGCAAAATGCCACTTCTCGTCCTTGTTCGAGATCTTCGCGTCGGCTGCTGCACGCCTTCGTTCGGATTTGAAATCATCTCTCCTTGCTTCATGTGCGCGGTTAATGCGCAAGCTGGCGCACAGTTCACTCGAAGTGCCGCGGTCAGCCTTCTGCCGACGCCATCACGGGCTCGTGCATGATGCGGAACCAGTGTTCCTTTCTCGTCCGCTCCAGCGCGCCGATCGCCTTGTTCGCGAGCCAGACGGGATGTCGCCTGCCGGTCTTCCACTCACGGCACACTACCTCGGCGCAGAAGCGCCTGGTCTGAGAGAGCGGATACGCTTGCCCCGTCTCCACGAGATAGTGCATCGCTATAGCGAGCGACTTCTGCATCACGGAAATGGGCACGGGCATCTGTTGCGGCATGGGTTCCTCCGGCTTCGCCATTCAAAACGCCTGCGTTTTTTTATGGTTCCCCAGTCGCCAACTGCACGGTGCGGCAAGATCGCATCTCCTTTTCAGGAAAGCGGCGGGCACACTGCCGTTAATCCCGCGCAATCAGCAGAAGAACGACAGACCGGCAAGACCATGCAGGAGCCGACCGACGAGAAGCGGAAAGAGCTCGACACGACGGTAGAAAACGGCGGCGCCGAGAACATCAAGATTAGACCAACCACATCCTGCCGTAAGCCGCTCAGGCTAGTACCGAGGACGCCGCTAGGTTTCGCTACTGCTCGGGCGCGATACCGCCTTCCGAGCATAACCTCGCCCATAGAGCATCCGTTTTTTTTATCTAAAGCGTCGTAAAGGGGTCGGAATTTAAAAAAAAGCCCGCATTGCTGCGGGCTATTTTTATCACCAACCCCCATACCCGCCACTGCCGAAGCCAAATGTTATCCCCGGCCCACCATAACCATACCCGCCGCCGTAACCAGGGCCACCATAGCCGCCGTAACCCGGGCCATACCCTCCACCATAACCCGGGCCACCGTAGCCGCCACCTTGGCCATAACCGCCCCCGCCATAACCTGAGCCACCATAGCCGCCGCCATGCGGAGCGTGACCATAGCTTCCCTGATCACGGTAGTATCCGGGGCCAGATTGGCCGTACCGACGGTCATGGTGGCCATAGTGCGAACGACTATGAGGGTGTCGATAGTGCCGATGTTGAGCTTTGCTTCCGCTCGAGGACTGGGCGACGTCGGTTCGGCCCTTTTGTTTGGCTGCGTTTGCAGCGGAAACACTGAACATTGCCGCGGCACCAACCGCTATCGCAATAATCAACTTTCGCATAATACGAACTCCCATTTACGTGTGTTGAGCTAATCAGAACGGACGTTTCTCGTTCCTCCGTGTCACCCAAGATTAACATTCGTTCATATCCTGACAGAGGTCATGTCGAAGGTCGCGTCCAGCTCGGTAGGTCTTTCAGAGCCAGCAGGCGAGCTGGTCCCACGGCGCGCGCGAGCTTGTCTGCTTCCTTGCGGGCTTTAGGATGGCCGGGGCGTGCAATTGATTTTTGCGGCCAGAGAGTGGAACGGTCGACGGCATCAAACGTTTGTGCGGAGTTCATGCTCAGCCTGGAGTAAATTTAATGTCACGTGGAATGCCATCGATGACGGCGTTACTCGGCTTGCTCGCGTTGGCCGGTTACCAGAACAGGGACAAGCTTGCGGAGCTTTTAAAAGGCGCAGGCGATAACACCCATCATGCTGAGCCCGGAGCTCCAACAGGGACAGCCTTTAGGCGGGCTGCTCGGTAACTTAAGTGGAGCTCTCGCAGGCAGTGGCGTGGGTAGTCTCCTTAGCGGGGGGTTAGGCGAATTGCTCGAGCGGTTCAAAGAAAATGGTCAGGGAGATGCCGCCGATTCGTGGGTTAGCAAAGGGCCTAACCAGGAGCTTCCTGCGCCGAGTTTAAAGCAGGCTATCGGAGCGGATGTATTGGCCGCCTTGGAACAGCAAACGGGTCTGTCTCAGGAAGAACTGCTGACAAGACTTTCTCGCGAGCTTCCTACTGCCGTTGATAAGTATACGCCGGACGGGCGCATTCCGAGCTGATGATCGAACTCTATAGAACGGGGATTTGTGATTATGGGTATCATCTGGACAATAATCATTGGATTTGTAGCTGGGGTAATAGCGAAGTTCATCATGCCGGGCGACAATGAACCGACCGGCTTTATCCTAACCGCAGTGCTTGGCATCGTCGGAGCTTTCGTCGCAACTTATCTTGGTCAGGGACTCGGGTGGTACCAACCTGGAGAAGGGGCGGGCTTGATCGGCGCTATAGTGGGCGCTGTCATTGTGTTGTTTATCTATAGCTTCTTTGCAGGCCGTCGACGCGCTATCTAAGCGCGAGACAGCTTGCAGCTAATGAAGACATCAGTGAAAGGTCATGAGCAATCACGTGGGGGTAGGCGTCTCGCGTATCGCCCCATCACCGACGCGGGTGCAGTTTGGTGGATCATGTGACCGTTTTCTGTAATCCGGTGAACTTGTCCTGCAAGACGTCGGAACGCGGCCGGGCCAATTGCGTCTTGAGGTCAGGTAACCGGTTATCCTCCCCGGCGATGACCGGCTTCAAATCCGTGATTGCGCCCCTCAAAGACGTAGGGAGTCATAATTGCCAGCCGCCGTCAGCGCGCGTTCATTGCTTGATGATTCCACGATGGTGCGCAGCGTGATGATGACATGACCGTCGCTGTGATCGAGAAGCATCCGACGTAGCGTCTGATCAGCTTTGGTTCGCAACGGGCCGGGGGCTCATGACACTGGGGCAGTCGTTATTCCGAGATCGGCGCAGATGCTTTCTATCTTGCTCATGCTGCTTGTCTCTCATCATGTGTGTTGCAATCAAGTGTAAGAGCGCGACCGATGAATTGCAATGCAATGCGCTAGTGCACCGTCTTTCTTCGAAGATGATGACCTGGCTCGTGTCAGGTGGGGTGCTGTCTTTGCACTCGCACGGTATCCCTTCGGTACACGCGCGGCCGAACTCGTAGTCAAAAGCCTTGCCGGGATGGCTCTCGCACGCCCAGCCCACGCCGCAGAATACGCGGCAGTTGTCTCATGCCGTCTCGCTCCTCTGCTTCTCTTCGGTCCGCAGTTCCTGCGAGGTCCGCTGTTCGAACTTTTTATCCTGCCTTTGGGGAAGCCCGCCTGCCGCCACAGCTCAAACGAGCGCTGCTGGACCTGCGCCGTGGTGGGATTCTTCATGCTGGTTCTTTGATGGGAGTGATCTTGGAGGATGCGCGGCGCTGGGAATGCGGGCGCGCCTACTTCGTCGGTCGCAGTTCGGACGAGGTCGCCCACGCCTCGATGTCAGCCGCAGTCTCGGCCTGAGTGATCTTCTTCAGCAGCTCGAAGCGGTCCGCGCCGTGCGTGGCGGCGTCGGCCTCAGAGCGCGTATCCGCGATAAAGGCCGTAAGACGGTCCTGGAATGACGTGGTCTGCTTAAAACGACGCCGCGTAGGCATGGCGCTATCCTTTCCGTGAGAGGAAGGCGTGAGCGCTAGCGGGCGTTCTCGTCACCGATAAAAGTCACGATCAGTGCGGTGATCAACCAACATCGCGTATTCGAACGGGGAGTTCTGCGCACTATTGGACACAGCGTGTTCACGAGCGCTTGAATGCCCTTTGCCTTTCGGCACATCCGGCACCAGGAGTTTTCACACAACGCGGCTCGACTCTGGCGGTCTGCCGTGGATCCCTAATGAGATGGTCCAACTCCGCAAAAAGACCGAATGCCCACCTGCGGAAAGCCGATGCCCAGGGCATTGCCGCCGGGCGGGATAGGTAAGCGTATTCTCACGTGCGTCGACTGCGATCCGCTACGGGACGAGAAGATGAAGGGCTGGCCTGCTGGCGATTTGGGTCGCGATCCACCGAGCGCGCTTTCCTGAAAGGGTCGTTTTGATCCGGAAATGCCATGACTGCGCTCCATTTCGGGTTCCAAAGCAACCTCCCGAGCCGTTGCCGTTCCTAAACGAGGAGCATACTTTGCCGCGAGCTGGTCCAACCGCTGGATCAATCTACTGTCTTGGCGGATGTCTGCCACGCATTGCGGGAAGGGGTCATGCCTGACTCTCCGTCCCCGATCAGGCGCCGCGGCACCCATCCGGCTGGCCTTTTTTGACTGGTTTGGGACAACTGTTTGTGACCGTTAATCTAGCAACTCAATCGGTGCCAACAGCATTGGTTCGTCGGATGGTTTTGCCGACCGTCCATCTCCTGGAGCCCGTCGGTGAAAGCCCCTTCGCCGGCGGGTTCTTTAGTTTTATGTGTGCGGCGCTGCCTTCCATTCGTCCAGACGGAAGCGCGAATGGCAACGATGTCGCATCCTCAATCCTAAGTGGTGTTCTTATTGATCGCGGACGTCGGACTTTGATTGCCGGGCTGCGTTGCGCTGACCGGATCTGACGCGGGAAACGTATCTTCCAGTCCTTTCTCCAGCCGCTCATGCATTTCCTTGTCGGCCTTTATGGCCTCCTTTGGATCCTCCGCGTTCACATCGCGACGTGTAGGGTCAAATTTCTCAGCCATTGTAAGCTCCCTTGTCATGAGCCGAGTAAACGTCGCCCTGATCATGGCGTTCCGCGCCCGCGATCGCGGGCGCGCTCCGTCGGACTCTTGCGCTGACGCTAAATGGCGGCTTCCTCGAGCCAGGAATCCTGCACCCACCTCGCGCACTCGCTGTCCGCTCGGTCGGCCAGCCCCTCGCCGGCGAGTTCGGGCTCGGCAGCGATCGGCATTTGGAACGTCGGATCGTCAGCGGAATTGCATGAACCATGCCCAGGTACTTCTTCCATTTGGCAGGCCAGCTTCCAGCTAATGACCTGATGGGTCACGAACATCAATGATGATGAAGCGCTGGAACACGGAAGCTTCATCGCTCACCGCGTCGGAACGGAAAAACCAGACATGGTGCGCGAAGAGAACTTCATCTTAGTGACCAACGAGAGGGGCGACGAGCTGTTCAAAGTCCCTATCACATCCACTTTGAGCGCAGGAACCGAAGGAAGCTTGAGGTCTTCAAGAAGGCCGTGCAGTGTCACGTCTGAGTTTTTCTCAAGACCGTTGACGAGCTCGAGGGATTCTGCCGGCTAGAGGCCGGTGAGAGCCGTAAAAACTGATGATCTTCCAACCTGGGGCTGCCCCGGACGTTAAAACTCGCGATCGAGTCCTTGTCGAACCGACCATCGAGCGAGACGAGTCCATCACTTCCCATCGTGCTGCCGTACGCATCCAGGTCCGTAGCGAAGCGCGTAGGGCATCCTACAAGTCTCGCGGTGTAATCGTTGTCATGTGATCTATCTCTCATGCGCCGGTCGGCTGGAAACAAATTCAGTCCCGTCTATTATGGGAGTGAAGATATGACAAAAAGGATTGCATTAGCTGCTGCGCTAACCTTGGGTCTCGCTTTTGGAATCCCTCAGGTCTCATTCGCCCAAGGCGACAATGTAGACGGTGGAGCGCATCCCCGGAGCGGTGTGCCTTCTGCGGGTGAGCAGGGCGCAAATTCAGCATCGGGATCGGCTACCGGGCACAATAGGATGATGGCCCCAAGGGACGGCAAGCAGCCAGCAAGCACCTCGAAAGCATCCCAATACACCGAACAAGAAAATGAAAAATAACTCTTCGGACTATTAGGATCATTTACAGGTCCGCCCCATTGCGGGACTTTGCAAGCTCCCCCGCCATCTGCTACGGCCGGTGGCGGGCGCGTGCTTCGGTTGTCATGCCCCGACCGGTGCTTGTAGTGACTATTCAGGTAAGTTTAAGGATGGGTCGCCGCACTATACGTTATCTATAGTTCAATACCTTCTGAGCGAATCGGTCGTGCAGAGTTCAAAGATCGATGGGCGAGAAAGAAGCCCGAAGGCGCTCGCCCACGGTACGCGACGATTGATGACTTCGACCTCGATCTCGGCCCGCGCAAGATCGTGGATGAGCTGCAGCAGGACTGGAGCCACTATTTCGCGAAACTCGCCGACGCGATCCTGCAGCGCCTCGTTCCGCGCCTCTGTGGTCACTTTGAACCGTCTCCCGCTCCGGACGTTTAGGAAGACAAGATCGAGGCACACTTTAAGAACGGTGTGCTAAACGTGGTGCTTCCTAAGAGTCATAAAGCTGAGTCACAGTGAAGCGCATCGGGTCAAGAGCTGAGGAACAGCGGGGCGGCGAGGTGACGCCAGCCCCTACAGTTTAACTGAGGAGTTGGCTTGCACTAATCGCCAGGCGGACGCTCGAATGCGGCTTGAGTATCCCCCCGGTATCAGTCCGAGGCGTATCCCAATCCATCGCCGATCGAGAGATTAGCGTTGAAATCGAATTTGCGCTTCTGGCTTCCCAACTTTAACCCGTAACGTCCATTGTCTTGCCATAACCGTGGGCCGAGGAAAGTGTGCAGGCCGTGCTTGGTCCTTGATCGGTCCTACAACGCAATTGGAACGCGAGAACGAGAGCCGTGCGTAGGATTGAACACCAGAGTTTTCTGTTGCTGCTTGTCGCTGTCACCCTGGCGTTCGCCTGGGTTCTTCAGCCGTTCTATGGCGCTGTGCTCTGGGCGATCGTCATGGCGGTGATTTTTGCGCCAACTTATCGAAGGCTGCTCACATTGGTGCCCGACCGGCCAAGCCTTGCTGCCGCGGGTACCGTTCTGATCATTATCGCGATCGTCATCCTGCCGCTTGCGATGATCACGGCCTCCCTGGTTCAGGAAGCATCGATCGTGTTCGCGAAGTACCAGTCCGGCGAGTACAGTTTCGCCAACTACTCTCAGCGGATACTCGAGGTACTGCCTGCCTGGGCAACGGGCCTAATCGAGCGGTTCAACCTGACGGATTTTTCTGCCCTGCGCGAGCGGTTCGCGGCTGGCCTGATGAAGGGGGGTCAAGTTCTCGCCCCGCAGGCGCTTAGCATCGGGGTGAACACGTTCGACTTCATGGTCGGTCTCGGCATCATGCTCTATCTTTTGTTCTTCCTATTGCGGGACGGCAGAGCACTAGCTGAACAGATCAAGAAGGCCATTCCACTCCATAGCGACCAAAAGGCGGCGCTCTTTACGAGATTCGCCGAGGTCGTTCGCGCCACCGTAAAAGGTGGGATTGTGGTCGCCATCGTCCAAGGTGCGCTTGGCGGCATTGCGTTCTGGTTCCTGGGATTCCACGCGGCACTGCTATGGGCCGTGGTGATGGCGTTTCTGTCGCTGATCCCTGCGGTCGGCGCCACATTGGTCTGGCTTCCGGTTGCGATCTACTTACTGGTGACCGGCGCCGTATGGCAGGGTATCGGACTAAGCCTGTACGGCGTGCTGGTGATCGGATTGGTGGACAATCTGCTCCGCCCATTTCTGGTCGGGAAGGGCACCAAACTGCCTGACTATGTGGTGCTGATTTCCACGCTCGGCGGCATCGAAGTCTTCGGCCTGAACGGTTTCGTCATCGGTCCGCTGATCGCGGCAATGTTCATGGTGAGCTGGGAAATATTTTCGGCATCCCGAGGAGCGGTGCAGGACGGCGCATAGCGACGGCGCGGTGACGTATCTTGGCGCGTGCTCTCTCCGGACAAACAATCCCTCCGCGCCACGTCGGCATCTGGTATCGCGATCAGTCTGCAACGATCGACCGAATTCTGCTATTCGCGAGGGCTCAATCCGCGCTCGAGTTTCAGGATTTCGACGGAGGTGACGCCCTCTTCTGCTTCCCGCGGAAGAGGGATTCCAATTCCAGCGCGGCGATGGCAGGTGGGTTGTTATGCCGCTCATTTGATTATCCCCTGAGCGTAGGTGACTGTCCCTAAGGACTCGAGCTGAGCCGTCGCGTCAGTCTATAAGCCAGCGCAGCGCGCGCCGGAGTTGCGTTGCTCCATCGCGGTCGAACCAACGTCCATGGGCGAAGATGACGCGCTCCGGCGCCCAGCCCACCAGCTTTCGGGCAGCAGCTGCGGCTATGTCTCTTTTTCTGTTGATTGCGAACCGAAGATGCACGGGAGCTTTCCCGTTGGGCGCTATGGCACCTGCCAAGCGCACCAGCGGCCGGACAAGAGGACTGATCTTCTCGGGCTCGAAATTCTGGATGAGATCGGTCAGCACGAGCGTGGATGTTGAGCGATGGAAAAAGGCCACCTCGTTGACGCCGAACCCACCGGGTACGACCGCCTGTTCGATATCAAGCGCCCAGGCTTCTGGGGCATAGGGTCCCAGATCGTGATCGAGAGCGACCCCGGACTTCTTCACCTGCGAACGTTGCCGCAGGCCAAGCGCCGCCCAGGTCACAACATCGGGATAGCGTGCCTGCCAATCTTTCAGAAAAGACCAGTGCGCTACGTTTGGCGCAACAAGATGTCGGATCGTGCCAATCCGGTGGAGCTCCGAGTCGAGCCCTTCGTCATAGCGCGTAGGTGAATGCAGCCAGAGGTCACCGCTCTTCAAGCGAACCACAGTCATCCGAACGGGAATGGCGAGTCCCATTGCGTGGAGTGGGCCGCTGTCAACGATCCAGATATCAGGTGCAACCGGCTTCAGGACGTCGAGCGGAGGGTAAACAGTTCTAGATTCTAACATATAAGCTCCGATTAGATAATGCCGGCCGATTCCTCGGCACCGGCAACTTCAATCAAACCGGCGTCGCGAGCATGCGTTCCTCCTGTCTGCTTGTCGTGTGAAGTCGTTGCTAATACCTACCAAGAACAGCCGAAATTTGCGCACTTGCGAATACCAAGAAGAGGCCAAGCAGGTTTGCGGGACCTGACATGGCATCCAGGCTTTTCAGCTTCGCTCCATCCAGCAACGTTTGCAGATCAAGCCCGATGGCAGCCTCGATTTCCGCAACTCCGTAGTTGCTTCATCGGCGTTCAGATTAGGCATAGCGGGCGCGAGGAAGTCAGGAGATTTGCGCATTCGGATTTCCAGGTCGTGATCTCTCGAAGCGCTCAATGCGTACGGTATTCCGTAAGCGTCTATTCCTGACACGTCATTTTAGTTGAGGATAGTTGCCGGGCGCCAGTTCCATGGCAAGAGCTGATCGAGCCGGCTCATGGGATGGCCGGCCGACATGCGTTCAAGGATGTCCTTGAGATAGGTGAAGGGCTCGACGTCATTTAGCTTTGCCGTAGTGATGAGGGAGCAGACTGTGGCCCAGCGCTGAGCCCCGCCATCTGATCCGGCGAACAGGTGGTTCTTTCGTCCGAGCGTGACCGGACGAATGGCGCGTTCGACGGTGTTGGTGTCGAGCTCGATGCGGCCGTCATTGAGGAAGCAGCAAAGAGCATCCCAGCGGCTCAGGGCATAGCGAGTGGCATCGGCGAGCCCGCCGCGCGGCGGGATTTGGGCGAGTTGCATTTCAAGCCATGCTTTCATCGCTGTGACCAGAGGCAACGACTTTGATCGACGCATGCTTTGCCGTGCGTCTGCGGTCTGGCCGCGGATGGCGGCCTCGATCACGTAAAGCTCGGCGATGCGTCGCAGCGCTTCGGTCGCGACAGGCGAGGCGGTCGCCTGCTGCACCTCGTAGAACTTCCGCCTGGCGTGAGCCCAACAAGCTGCGAGCTGGATGGTGCCGCCGTCGCGAAGCCGATCGAACCCGGGATAACCGTCGACCTGAACGATGCCGCTGAAGTTGGCCAGATGAGCAGCGGGACGCTCAGCCTTGCGATCCGGACTGTAGAGATAGACCGCGGCTGGCGGATCCGGCCCGTTCCAAGGCCGGTCATCGCGGGCGTACACCCACAACCGGCCAGTTTTGGTGCGGCCGCGGCCGGGATCGAGTACCGGGATCGGCGTGTCGTCGGCGAACAGTTTCTGCGATGCAAAGATGTGTTCAGCGAGCTTGGATTGAAGGGGCTCCAGCCACCAGCAGGCGCCGCCGATCCAGTTCGCCAAGGTCGAGCGGTCCAACGTGACGCCCTGCCGGGCGAAGATCTGGCTCTGCCTGTAAAGCGGGAGGTGATCGCAGTATTTGGAGACCAGAACATGGGCGAGCAGAGCCGGGGAGGCCAGCCCCTTGGCGATCGGCCGCTCTGGTGCTGGCGCTTGATGGATAGTCCCGCAGGCCCGACAGCCATAGCGCGTCCGGCAGATTCGGATGACCCGCAGCCGCGCCGGCACGTGGTCGAGCATCTCGCTCGTCGTTTCGCCGATCAAGTGTAGTATGCCGCCGCAACAGGGGCAGGTTTGATGCTCAACATCGAGCCTGACATCCTCGCGGGGCAAGTGCACCGGCAGGCTCGGGCGCTCGCTTTGGGTCCTCGGGGGACGGCTCTCGGCTGGCGGAGGCGGAAGGCTAGTTTCGACGCGCGCAAGATCGGCGTTGAGGTCTTCGAAGCCGAGTTGCAACTGCTCGTCATCGAGCCGCTCAGCCCGGCGGCCGTACTGGTTGCGCTGCAGCCTCTTGATGATGAGATTGAGCCGTTCGATCTCGGCCTTCGCCTCGCTGAGGCTGACGCGCTCGGCTACAAGCGAACGCACCAGCTTTTGCAGCGTCTCCACGTCGTCGGGCAGTGCGGCGAGATCGACGTTCATACGAGAAGAATCTAACTGACTCGCACCGTTCTCGCCGCATTTCTTGCATCATCGAGTCAATCGGTCGCAGATCATCCGGCAATTGCCGGACGCCAGCGTTGCTCGGGCGCGCGCCAATCGACACCTTCGATCAGCAGCGATAGCTGTGCCGAGGTCAACGACAGCGTTTCGCCAGGCGCAATGCTCGGCGGCCACAGAAAGACGCCGTGCTCGAGCCGTTTTGTGAACAGGCAGAAGCCGGTGCCATCCCAGTAGATGATCTTGATAAGGTTGGCCCTGGTGCGACCTCGGAAGACAAACAGATGTCCGGTAAATGGATCCTGGTGCAGGACGCCTTGCACCAGCATCGCGAGACCGTCGATGCCTTTGCGCATATCGATGTAGCCCAGAGCCAGGTGCACCTTTACGTTTGGAGGAAGCAAGGCCGTCATGGCATGGCCCTCTCGGCCGCAGGTGTCGCTCCGTCGGCGATCTGCACAGTGACGAAGCCGAGCTCTTTCGCTGCGGCAACGTCCTGCTTCCATCGGCGCAGAACGCGCGGAGCGATGCCGTAGCGGCGCGAGATCTCGCTGCCGCTCGCACCGGACCGTATCATCTCTTCAAGAATCCAACGCTTGTCGGCTTCGCTGAACCGTCGCCGATGCCCTTCACGTGGTCTTGGAACAATGGGCTCCGCTGCCGCCGAGGAGGGATAAGACCCCGGACTTACAAGGGGACTTAACGGCGGACTAAGGGGAGGACTTAAGGGGCGTCGTCGATACAACAGCTTCCGCTTGGGCGGCTGTGGCTCCACTTTAAACAACGATCGCCAGTTGCCAAACGCCTTGAGCGGAATGCCTTGCGCTTCACAATATTGACGTTGATTCAAGTCGCTACGCGTCCATGCCTCGTGATGCGCCCGCCAAAAATCCTCGCCTTGACGTCTCCACCCTCGATGTTCGCTCGTCATGCTGTTCTCTCCATCTTCAAATTGAAGACAGGAACAGATCGGAGTCGCTAACGATCGAACAAGGGTGCGAGAAATGGACGCTTACCATTCGCTCACTGCTTTAAGTTTTCCGTTCCCTGTTCTTCGAACCATTTTCCCTGATAAGCTTTGCAGGGAATTACTCAAGAAACTCCTGCAATACAGGCACTTTTCGTATCTGATCCCAGTCTCTCAAGCACCAAATTGGCGAAATTCCCTGTAGAATTCCCTGTTAGCAGCGAATTTCGATGGAGATTTGGTTGCGCGGCACTGCGCCGCCAGCCATGCAGTCTGATATTTTCTGGAATCTCCGAAGAATTAACGAAAAGCCCGCCAATAGCTGGCTTTCGTGCATTCAGCTTTCGCCTCCGCGCGCCCATTTCATGGTCATAGGCAATTGAAATGCCGCAAGTCTCCGGCTGACGCTCCGCTGGCGGTTTCGTCCATGGGTCTTCGACAAGAGCATCCTGGAACCATTTATCCCGGAGATTGGCGTGCTCCGTGACGATAAGCTGAAAGCCTGGCACATCCTTGGTCGTGAACCGCGCAAGAATTTCAAACAGTCTCCTGACGGCGTCCAAGTTTGCGTCCTGTTGCTCTTCTGTCTGTTCAATGGAGCCGCCCGCAGCCCGATAAGCGCTCTCCGATGGGAAGTAGACCTGAGTCGGTTGATCAATCACCATGAACCTTGGGATTGGCTGCTTGTAGTTTGCTGCGAAGCGGTGAAGGGAATGCAGTGCAGCCAAGTGATACGCCAGATGGCTGGCTCCTCCCCCGGATTTGTTCATGTAAACAGGTCTGCCCGGACGATCGATCACCACGGTTAGATTATGAAGGTCAAGCCTCGCCGGGAATTCATTAAACTCGCCGTTGAGGCCTTTAATGTATCCCGACATGTGCATGGCGATGTTGCTGAGGGTAGCCACCAGCCTAGACTCAGAGTCATCGGCACCCAAACGGCCTTCAATATCTTCGATGACCGCCTTCAGCCGGCGATCCTCGCTTAGCAGGCGTTCCAGCTCTTCGTCAGTGGCGAGGTTTTCCAGGAAAAGGCTGATGCGGCCAACGACGCGAGCGGCCGCGTTGTTTCGATTGCCCATCTGAGCGATCATTTCGTTGCGGCATCATTCCCTCCATATATTGCCACGGACAGCGCATCGGTCGTCATGCCTTGGCGCGTCGAAAGCCGTACAATCAACGAAGTCGCGCGAAATTCGCCGCGCCGCGCACGACGCCTTCACCCTCTAGATGGAGGTCGCGCCTCACCACGTTCAACAAGGCCTGTTCCGGATCTCCGGCGTTGAAGACGGCCTCGATGCTGCGAACGCAAAGCGCCACTGATTCATGAGCCAGGCTGTAATAGATCTGTTTCGCCTGGCGCCGCGTCGTGACGAGTTCGGCCTTACGGAGTTCCGCGAGCTGTTGGCTGAGCGCAGGCTGTCCGATCCTGGTCGCCGCATCGATTTCCGTCACCGACTTCTCGCCTTCCCGCAATAGCGATAGGATCATCAGGCGCTGAGGTTGAGCGAACTTGCGCAATTTGTCAGCCGCAGAATCTGCTTGCTCGCGCGATTGCCATAACGCCGTCATGCCGCGCTCCGGCAGAACCAATTAGTATCTTTTTGCGTTTTTTCATCAGCAGGCAGGAGCAGCGGTTCTCCGATCTGCCAGTTGGCCGGCGCCAACTTCTGGCCCGACACGGTTGCCTGCAGCGCCGCCACCATCCGCACCATCTCGTCGATTGAGCGGCCGATTGTAAGCGGATAGTGGGTAATCGCGCGAATGACGCCTTCGGGATTTATGAAATAGGTTGCCCGCACGCTCGCGCTGTTCTCGGAAGTTTCGTCAATCATGCCGTAGGCACGACCTACCATCATCGACGGGTCCTCGATCACTGGAAATGGAATCTCCACCGCGAACAGTTCTGCGATCGTCCGGGTCCAGGCGAGGTGCGAATAGAGGCTATCGACCGAAAGACCTAACAGTGCGCAGTCCAGCGCGGCGAAGCGGTCTTGCGCTTTGGCAAGCGCGACAAATTCCGTCGTGCATACGGGCGTAAAATCTGCCGGGTGCGAGAAGAACACGAGCCATCGGCCCCTGTAATCCGAAAGCCGGATCGGACCCTTCGTGGATCGAGCTTCGAAGTCGGGAGCGGTGTCTCCCATCCGCAACGGGGAAGGAGTGGGGCGGGGCGTCAAGTCGTTCATCAAGAGGGCCATCTTGGAATCACCTGCAGGTTCCTGTCGCTCGACGATTCGATCGCTACAGTACAATTACATAATTTTATAGTTATGAAAATCGTATATTACGACGCTGCCGTCGCAAGACAAGACAAGAAATGCCGCCCGCAAGAAATCCCGCAAGAAAAAATGACATACTCGTCAAGCTTGATTGCTTGACTCATATCAATTTCACGATTACATATAATTATATGTGATATTATGTAATTGATGGGCGATGGATGACGGTTGTTGTCGCTTTCGGGCGGCTTGGACCTTGGTCCTTGGCACGAGGATCGGCGGTCTGGCGGAGACACCCAATCTCTCCTGCTCCCATCTTGAGCCTCGCAACCCGCAATCAGCTCCGCTTGGCCGTTGAGGATGAGGACTGTCCATACCTGCCGAACCCAGGGAGTTCGCAATGAGCTATCCGATCAACATCGCGGTTAAGCCCGAGGTTACTCCGTTCTTCGACCCCGAGACCAACACCATCAGCTATGTCGTCAAGGATCCGTCCTCGTCGTCCTGCGCAGTCATCGATTCCGTCATGGACATCGACTACGCGGCTGGTCGTATCAGTTACAAATCAGCGGATCTGATCATCGCTTATGTCCGTCGTAACGGGTTGCAAGTCGATTGGCTCATCGAAACCCACGCACACGCCGATCATCTTTCGGCCGCGCCATACATCCAGCAACAGCTTGGCGGCAAGCTCGGAATAGGCGAGCACATTGTGATCGTGCAGGAGACCTTCGGAGAAGTTTTCAACGAAGGCACGGAGTTCAAGCGCGACGGCAGTCAGTTCGACCGGCTGTTCAAGGATGGCGATACCTATTCGATCGGCAATATCACCGCGTTTGTCATGCATACGCCGGGACATACACCGGCTTGCACGACCCACGTGATCGGAGACGCCGCCTTCACCGGCGACACGTTGTTTATGCCTGACGCAGGTACGGCGCGGGCAGATTTTCCGGGAGGCGACGCCCGCACACTTTATCGCTCGGTCCGGAAGCTCCTGGAGACATTGCCGCCGGAAACGCGGTTATTTCTATGCCACGATTATGGACCCGACGGTCGCGAGATTCGATGGGAAACGACTGTCCGCGAAGAGCGCATGCACAACATTCATGTTCGCGATGGCGTGAGCGAAGATTCCTTCGTGAAAATGCGCGAAGCCCGCGACAAGACCCTTTCGATGCCGCGTCTCATTTTGCCGTCGCTTCAGGTCAATACGCGCGCGGGACACCTGCCTGAACCGGATAAAAGCGGGAAGACATTTCTGAAAGTGCCGATCAACACGCTCTGAGAGCCGAGCGACAAGTCGAATTATCAGCGGGAGGGAGAAACGTATGGACGTGAAGAAATTATCCGACGAACTGAGCGTGTCGGCGCAAATTATGCCGCAGGATATGGTCGCGCTGAAGCAGGCCGGTTTCCGTTCGATCATCTGCAATCGGCCGGACGGTGAGGCTGCCGATCAGCCATCGGCTCGGGAACTGGAATCGGCGGCATCCGCCCGTGGACTCGAGTTTGTCCATCTGCCCGTTGTTCCTGGAAAGATGTCCGATGACGACGCCGTGCAATTCGGGCAGTTGTTGAAGAACCTGCCGAAGCCGGCCCTGGCATTCTGCCGTACCGGAACACGGTCCATTTCGCTTTGGTGTTTGGCGAATGCATCCACGCAACCCCTTCCGGCGCTGCTCGGCGCCGCCAAGGCAGCCGGCTACGATATGTCCGGAATCGTGCGGAGGATCGCTAACGGTGGCAGTACCCCGGTACATCTGGCAGACGCGAGCTACGATGTCGTCATTGTCGGCGGCGGCGCCGCTGGCATCGCCTGCGCATCTAGCCTGCTGGCGCGCGCACCCAACCTCGGTGTTGCAGTCATCGATCCTGCCGATATTCATTATTATCAGCCCGGATGGACCATGGTCGGCGCCGGCGTCTTCGACGCCGCGTCAACCGTCCATACGATGGCGGCGGTAGTGCCCGCTGGCGTCACCTGGATCAAGGCTGCCGTCACCGCGTTCGAGCCGGCGGAGAACGCTGTCATTCTGGAAGGATGTCGCGTCGTAAAATATAGCCGTCTCGTCGTCTGTCCCGGTCTGAAGCTCGATTGGGCCAAGATCGACGGGCTGACCAAAACGCTCGGTCGCAATGGAGTGACCTCCAACTATCGCTTCGACCTTGCGCCTTATACTTGGGAGCTTGTTCGTTCACTGAAATCGGGAAATGCGATCTTCACGCAGCCGTCGATGCCAATCAAGTGCGCTGGCGCACCGCAGAAGGCGATGTATCTGTCGGCGGATCATTGGTATCGTCAGGGCCGCCTCCGTGACATCGATGTCGGCTTCTATAATGCGGGTGGCGTGCTGTTCGGCGTCGCCGATTACGTGCCTGCCTTGATGGGATATGTAAAGAAGTACGATGCGAAGCTGAAGTTCCAGCACAATCTCGTCGCCGTCGATGGGCCGGGAAAGAAAGCGTACTTCACCAAGACCTCCGCCGATGGTTCGACGGAGACCGTCGAAGCGCAATTCGATATGATCCACGTGACACCGCCTCAGTGTGCGCCAGACTTCATCCGTGTAAGTCCACTGGCGGACGCAGCCGGATGGGTCGATGTGGATCAGGGAACCCTTCGTCACAAGACATACGCCAATATCTGGTCTCTGGGCGACGTATGCTCAGCTCCGAATGCAAAGACTGCTGCGGCGGCCCGCAAGCAAGCCCCGATCGTTGCCGAGAATATCTGCGTTGATTTGGGTCTTCGAACAAAGCAGGCAGTGTATGATGGTTATGGATCGTGTCCGTTAACCGTCGAGCGCGGCAAAATTGTCCTGGCCGAATTCGGTTATGGTGGAAAGCTTTTGCCGAGCTTTCCCACCTTCATCCTGGACGGCAGGAAGCCGACCCGGGCAGCCTGGTGGCTGAAGGAGAGAATCCTGCCGCCGATCTATTGGCATGCGATGCTCAAGGGTAAGGAGTGGATGGCCGCTCCAGATGTGCGCTGAGGGCGAGCGCGCCCATGATCCATGACATACTCGCGGTCGGAGCCGGGACTCTGGTGGGGATCGTTCTCGGGCTGATCGGCGGAGGAGGTTCTATCCTCGCCGTCCCACTTCTCGTCTATGTGGTAGGCGTACAATCAACACACGTGGCCATCGGGACTAGTGCGGTGGCTGTTGCACTGAGTGCGCTATCGAGCCTGGTCGTCCATGCCCGCGCCGGCAATGTGCGTTGGCCTTGTGCGCTGGTGTTTGCAGCTTGCGGGATGGTCGGCGCAGGTCTGGGTTCGACGATCGGCAAGTCGTTCGACGGTCAATGGCTGCTCTTCCTGTTCGGGCTGCTCATGATCGTTATCGCACTCCTCATGCTTAGAGAGCCGCAAGGCCAGATCAAAAAGTTCGTTCCATTGACGAAGGATAGCATGACGGCAGTTGCTCCGCGTCTGGCAGTTTTCGGAAGTGGGACAGGGCTGCTTGCAGGATTCTTCGGCATCGGCGGCGGCTTTCTCGTCGTTCCAGGCCTCGTTGCGGGGGCCCGACTACCCTTGCTGGCGGCAATCGGATCATCCCTGGTATCGGTTTTCGCCTTCGGACTTACGACGGCCGCAAACTATGCTCTATCCGGATTAATCGACTGGCGGTTGGTCGTCATGTTTGTGCTGGGTGGCATTGCCGGCAGTTTTTTTGGTGGCCGGATTGCCGCGCGGTTGGCGAAGCAGAAGCGAGCCTTGTCTATTGTGTTCGCCGTGATAGTTGCGGGCGTCGGTGTCTACGTCGTCGTCCGCGGTTTCGTCGGCTGAAGACTTGATCAAGATGTGGTAATTCAATCTTGCCCAGTTGGGACTGAGACGGTCAGTGTCTCCTCCGAGGCCGACCGATGAAATATCACCGCACTTATGAGACATCCGCTGGCGGTTCTACAACGCACGCCAGCTCGCATAGCCGCCCCACCGATCATTACAGGGCGACACCAAATGATACGCGCTCGAGCAATTCCGAGTCGATCTAACCAGCGGCATCAACATCGTCACCATGCGCGCGCAAGCTGCGCCGAACCAGAGAGGTCCAACCGTCTTCAGCGGTTTCCGCAAACTCAATTGGGGCATGAGACGCTTTTCGTGTCTGTTGCGGGGTCAGCAACTCGAACAATTCGCCCATCGAGCCTAATCGCCGGGAAAGATTGCGAGCGCGTTAGCGCGAATCGCCAGATGCATTTTGCGCATGGCAAAGTAGTGGAAGTGGAAGCTCAATTCCGGCGTAATATAGGGGTTTGGCGCCTGCTCATGCGGCTTCGTTATGTTGAAGCCGGTGCTCGACGCGCCGATGTCAGCCGCGCCACGGTTCGCAGCTTCCATGATACCGGGTCCGCCGCCGGTGGCATGACATGATCACGCCATCTGTTCCTGGGCGCGAAAGCGCCTCCGCGTTCCGAAGCAATACGGCCGAACTCGCGAGCAATGCTGTAGAGCTCCGAGCGGTGCCGTAATCTTGCCGCCACATCTTTCTCGGCAGTACTCAAGGCAAAGCGGATCGCTCGCATCTCGTCGCGCAGCAGGAATTCGGTATCCTCGACCGCGAGCAGCGTACTCCGCGAACCGTTTCGAGATGTCAGTTGGTTCATTCATCCATTTTCTGAACCATACGATCTGCATGTCTTTCATGTCTATCACGCCGGCTGCCTCCGTAACAAAGCTGCCAGCGGTAGGGTGATGAGGCTAGCCACTGGACCGTTTTTACTCCGCCGGCGCCCGCATCAGGCCGGCGCTCTGGTCTATTTTGTCACCGCCGCGTACACCTCGTGATGCGCCCGCTATTCATCTGGAATGCAAGTTCGTTACATAAAAGAGCGCTGGAACTCTGAGGGAGAACGCCTTCCTTCGGCTTGATGGCTCAGTAGCATTCAGCGGCACGCAGTTGGCATTTTCCCCAGCAACCAACTCGTCCCATCGGCGTTATTCCATGCAAGCGCTTTCATGGCCGTATCAACCGGCATGGGCGTAATTGAGGCTGGAGCGAAGCCATGCAGCGACCGATGTTCGCGATTGAAACAGATCCGGTTGAAGGACTGAGCATTGTGATCACGCAACCCGATGGAACGCGAGTCGTCATCCGTGGCGGCCAATCCAGCAGCACACTTTCGGAGATTCATCCACGTTGCTCGCAACTCGCGAGCTTCATGGACCGCAACGCGCCGCTAGCGCCCTAAAGCAAGGAGAATCTGATGTCTATCGAAGCACGAGCCGGCAACCTTACCAAGAGCGACAAGGAGTCGGGCAAAGCCGTCTACGGCGCCGACAAGAAGAAGATCGGGTCGATCGACCACGTGATGCTCAACAAGAGCACCGGAGAAATTGCTTACGCGGTGCTGAGCTTCGGCGGATTTCTCGGCTTCGGCACGGATCAGTTTCCAGTGCCGTGGAAGGTGCTGCGATACGATTCGAATCTCGACGGCTACCATTCCGACATCAGCGAGAACCGGCTGAAGGGCGCGCCAAAGAACGGTACCGATACCATCTTCGACTGGGACGCCCGCTACGCGGAGCTGGACGATTATTACAACGATGAAGTCATCCGGCCCGGATAATCGTCCGTAAACTGATATCGAGCTCAAAGGAGAGAGATGATGGCTAGAATGGAAGACGGACACATCGTCGAGACCGCAACGGAAGCGCGTGGCGCGGAGCGCGGGCCGACGGTACGCAACGTGCTCGTTGCAGGGACCGGTTTGGTCGTGGCGGCGTTCATCATCGTGTACATCTCATACTTCGCAGCCTGAGCCGTACAGACGGCTTGTGGCCAGCTAGCGCGGCCCTGCGTCCATCCCGCAGGGCCGCGCGTCCTTCGAAAGCCCTTCCTCCGAAATCATTATGAGAAGGCCGACACCGACGCAGATCGTGCCGTGCGTTCGATAAAGCGCGGTATGCAACCGCCGTACGTGGAGGGTCCCCAATGCAATGATATTGAGCAGATACGAGCTACGTATTCGAGCGAAGTTGTTCGCGTGATAAAACGAAGCATCTGAATTAGAACCTAGAGTCATGCCGTTGCCGACATGGTGAGAAGCGCATGCCACGAGTGTTCACGCTGGTTTTTTCGTCCCCCGAAAGACTGGCCGTTCGTATAGCGGTTGGCATCAACAAGCCCGGGCGGAACGAGACGTTCCCACGGGTGACCTCCATTTCACAGATCGCAGAACGCCTCAATCCATTGACTTATTAGCGTGCTTGCGGAGCGCCTAACGTGTCCGCCATTCGTGCGCCGCGCATCCCCATCGGTTTCGGTTTGCCGGTCGTGGTATCAAACGCCGTTTGATGCTCCATTTCCGCGTCCAATTCCGCGCCCAGTAAGATGAGGATCGCCGAGATCCAAAGCCAAGTCATGAATCCGACCGCTGCGCCGAGCGAGCCGTAGGTTTCATTGAACTTGCCGAAATTCGCGGCATACCATGAGAACAGGGCCGAAGCGGCAAGCCAGGCCAGCGTAGCGATGGTGCTGCCCCAACTGATCCACTTCCAACGCGGCGTTTGCCGGCTGGGGCCAAATCGATACATGCACGCCAGCGCGAGCGCCAAGCCAACAAACATGGCTGGCCATCTCATGATACGAACGAGGAAATCGGCGGCATCCGAAAGCCAAAGATAGTTCAGGATAATCGGGATAGCCACAACGCCGCCCAGCGCAGCAAGGATGAATGCGATGCCTGCGATCGTGAACGTCAGCGATATCGCATTAAGCTTGATGTAGCCGCGCTTTTCCTGCTCGCCATAGATGATGTTCAACGTATCGAACATTGATTTCATCGCGGCGTTCGCGCTCCACAGGGAAACGGAAAGCGCGATCATGAAGGTGAAGCCAAGACTCTGAGAACTCTTCGAATTCAGGCGAGTGAGCTGTTCACGCGCCACATCAATCGCGCCGCCCGGCACCACGCCGGACAACTCGTCGAGATGTTTCGCGACGCCGACGGGATCGGAAAACAGGCCATAGATGGCGACAAGCGCCGCGAGAGCAGGAAAGATTGCGAGAATGCTGTAATATGTCACGCCGGCGGCCAAGGACAGGATGCGGTGCTCGCCTATATTCGCATACACGCGAAGCAAAATGTCCTTCCATCCTTTGGCTGAGATTTCGGAAGGAGATCGTGCGTTGCGGCCGCGATCGTCGGTCTCGGATGCGAGAGTTGCGGGCGATGCATTCCGGCGTGATGCGCCAGGCGGTGGCTTCTTGTTGTTTTGCGTGAAAGACCGCTTCAGGACAATGATAGCCAGGATACCGAACATTGCCGCGGCGAGCCCTGCTTCGCTGTCCAGCAATTGGTTAGATCTTCGCTCTGAAACAGCCATGAGTGGCTCACTGTCACCCAGATTAGCTGGATTTTTTCTTTGGGACTTTCTGGCCTTTGTTGCGTGCTTTTGAAAGGCCGATGGCGATGGCCTGCTTGCGACTCTTCACCTTGCCACCCTTGCCGCTGGGGCCGCTTTCGCCGTACCTTTCTTGTAGCGGCGCATCTCCTTTCCAGCCTCTTTCGAGCATAAACGAGCCGAGCACCGGGTTTGGTTCCGAAACGCGAACAGTATATTGTAACCGCTTATTGTGCATGAACATGGGTCTTCATCCGTTGCTTTCGCCTACAACGAACCTGCTATTCATGAACTCGTTCCTAGTGGATGGAATCTAACACTTGGTGCCCGCGTCTGACGGCTCGGATAATTTTGTTGGGATCGGCAGTCCATGTGAAGGGCTTCGGTTCGGCGTT